>JANXVS010000192.1 GCA_025351555.1 Pseudomonadota bacterium
CGATCATCGTCACCGAGTTGCCGTACCAGGTGAACAAGGCGCGCTTGATCGAGAAGATCGCCGAGCTGCACAAGGAAAAAAAGATCGAAGGTATTTCCGCGGACGGCCTGCGCGACGAATCCGACAAGGACGGCATGCGCATCGTCATCGAAGTGCGCAAGGACACCATGGCCGACGTGCTGCTGAACAATCTGTTCCAGCAGACCCAGCTGCAGGTGACGTTCGGCATCAACATGGTCGCCTTGGTCGATGGCCAGCCACGTCTGCTGAACTTGAAGGAAATCCTTGAGGCCTTCATCCGCCATCGCCGCGAAGTCGTCACGCGGCGCACGATTTTCGATCTGCGCAAGGCGCGCGCGCGTGCGCACATTCTCGAAGGCATGACGGTTGCGCTGGCGAATATCGATGAGATGGTCGAATTGCTGAAAACGTCGCAGACGCCGCAAATTGCAAAAGAGCGGATGCTGGCGCGACGTTGGGAAGCCGGCCCCGTGCGTACTTTGCTCGCGGCAGCGGGCGCGAGCGTTTCGCGCCCGGAAGATCTGTCGATTGACGCGGGACTGAGCGACGCCGGCTATCAGTTGTCCGAGGTGCAGGCCAAGGAAATCCTCGAGATGCGCCTGAGCCGCCTGACCGGGCTGGAGCAGGAAAAGCTTTCCGACGAATACAAGGATCTGCTCACCACGATCATCGAATTGATCTCGATTCTGGAACATCCTGACAAACTGTTGCGTGTCATCCGCGACGAATTCGTTGCGCTCAAGGAAGAATTCGGCGATGCGCGCCGCACCGTGATCCAGCGCAGCCAGGAAGATCTGGACGTGCTCGATCTGATCGAGCCAGAAGACGTGGTCGTCACCCTGTCGCATGCCGGCTACGCCAAGCGCCAGCCAGTCAGCATCTACCGCGCGCAGCGCCGTGGCGGCAAGGGTCGCTCGGCCACAGCTATGAAGGAAGAGGATTTCGTCGAGCGCCTATGGGTTGCGAACACGCACGACACGCTGCTCGCCTTCACCAGCAGCGGACGCGTGCTGTGGCTAAAAGTATACAAAATCCCGGACGCGAGCCCGGGGGCGCGCGGCAAGCCGATCGTCAACCTGTTGCCGCTTGAAGCCGGCGAACAAGTCCAAGCTGTTGTGCCGGTGCGCGAATATTCCGAAGACCGTTTCGTGTTCTTCGCGACGGCAAAAGGCACCGTGAAGAAGACGCCATTGACGGAGTTCGCTTTCCAGTTGCAGAAAGGCAAGATCGCGATCGGGCTCGACGAGGGTGACGCTCTGGTCGATGTGCAGATCACTGATGGCACGCGCGACATCATGTTGTTTGCTTCCAACGGCAAAGCCGTGCGCTTCGACGAGAGCAAGGTGCGTCCAATGGGACGTACCGCGACCGGCGTGCGCGGCATTCGCCTGGCGGCCAGCGAGCGCGTCGTCAGCCTGATCGTCGTAGAAGGCGAGGGCGATGTTCTGACCGCAACCCAACGCGGCTTCGGCAAGCGCACCGAGCTCGGTGAGTATCCACGCAAGGGTCGCGGCACGCAGGGCGTTCTAGCGATCAAGTGCTCCGGACGCAATGGCGCGCTGGTTGGCGCGGTACAACTGGACGCAGCGCACGAACTGATGTTGATCTCCAACCAGGGCACCCTCGTGCGCACCCGCGCCGCGGAAATCGCGCGGGTTGGCCGCAACACGCAGGGTGTGACCTTGATTCGCCTGCCGGCGGAGGAAAACCTGGTAGGTGTCGTGCGTGTGGACGCTTTGGCGGAAGATGACGAATCTGTCGACGGGGACAGCTCACCTGCGGATTCTTTGCCGACGGTTTAGTTGTCGCGACCTAGATTTTTCGCTCGTCTAGCGCAGCAGAGCTTCCACTCGCCTTGCAGGCGAGCGTGTCACCTTACAGTAGGGATGTGCTGTCTGAGCCACCCCGCCGCTCGGCGCCTAGCCTTTTGGTTACTTTTGGGCGATGCCAAAAGTAACCCGCTCGCCTGCAAGGCGAGCGGAAGCTTCGTCAGCTGAGCGCCGCCAACATCGCGTCGGCAGCCGACACCTTGAATTCGCCCGGTGCCTCGACTTGCAGTTGCTTCACAACACCGTCTTCGGCGTACAGCGCGAAGCGCTTACCGCGCATGCCAAGGCCGAATGCGGTGCCGTCCATCTCCAGCCCCAGCGCCTTGGAGAACGTACCGTTGCCGTCGGCCAGCATCCACAGGCCTTCGGGGACGTGCTGGTCCTTGGCCCAAGCGTTCATCACGAAGGCGTCGTTGACCGACAGACACGCGACATCCACATCTTTCTTTTTGAACTCTGCAAATTTTTCCACATATCCCGGCAGATGCTTGGATGAGCAAGTCGGCGTGAACGCGCCGGGCACGGAAAACAGCACGACTTTCTTGCCCTTGAAAATTTCATCGGTGTTGATGGCCTGCACGCCGTCTTTCAAATAGTTCAGCGTGGTGTTGGGAATGCGGTCTCCGACATTGATTGTCATTGTGGCGTCCTTTATGGGGTGAAGTGGCGCCCGCAGCGGGCGTCGGCGGTTGAATGATAAGCTGTGTACACGCATCCGTGCACTATTGATCTTTACGCTATTGATCCGTATTCGATTGTTCCGTACTCGATTGAATCAGCACGCAATACCCTTATCCTAAACGCGCAACCGGACCGACACGCGACCATGCAATTCAAGGACTACTACGACATCCTCGGCGTCAAACCCGACGCCAGCGACGCGGAAATCAAATCCGCGTATCGCAAGCTTGCAAGCAAATTTCACCCTGACGTCAGCAAGGAATCCGGCGCCGAGGAAAAATTCAAAGCGGCAAACGAGGCCTACGAGGCACTCAAGGATCCAGCCAAGCGCCGCGCCTACGATCAATTGCGTGCCAGCGGCTACAAGCCCGGGGACGATTTCCGTCCGCCGCCGCATTTCGGCGAAGGTGCGGATTTCAATACCGCGGATTTCGGCAGCGAAGGCGAATTCAGCGATTTCTTTGAATCCCTGTTCGGTCGCGGCGGCCCGCGCGGCGGACGTGCCGCGGGCCCACGGCGCGGGCGCGACGTGCAGGCGCGCATCGAGATTCCGCTGCGCACCGCGTATAGCGGCAGCAGCGAGCGCATCACTTTGCGCGACCGCGGTCAGCGCACGCTCGAAGTAAAAATTCCGGCGGGAATCCTGCCGGGTCAACAGATCCGGCTCGCGGGGCAGGGTTCACCGGGAACGCAAAACGCGCCGGCTGGCGATCTGCTGTTGGAAGTCGGCGTTCGCGATGATGAACATTTCCGTCTGGATGGCCGCGATATTTACCTGACGCTGCCGATCGCGCCGTGGGAAGCCGCGCTCGGCGCGAGCGTGACTGTGCCAACCTTGGGCGGCGACGTGGAATTGAAAATTCCCGCGCGTTCCAACAGTGGCAAGCGCATGCGCCTGCGTGGGCGTGGCATGCCCGGGCGCACGCCGGGCGATCAGTTTGTTACCCTGGAAATCCACGTGCCGCCCGCATTGACAGAAGCGCAGCGCAAACTCTACGAAGAAATGGCCAAAGCCTTCGATTACGATCCACGCCACGAACTGGCGTGACGCGTACTGACCTGAGTCGGTGCCTCAAGCTGCCGGCAGCAGTTTGCCGATGATCTTCACCAACTCGGCCTCATCCACCGGTTTGGTGATATAGGCTTTGGCGCCTTGGCGCATGCCCCAGACCTTGTCGGTTTCCTGATCCTTGGTGGTGACCAGGATGATGGGAATGTGGCCGGTCTTGGCGTCCTTGGCGATGGTGCGCGTGGCCTGGAAACCGTTGAGGTTCGGCATGACCACATCCATCAGGATCAAATCCGGAACTTCGCGCTTGGCCACTTCGACGCCGGCGGAGCCGTCTTCGGCGGTGACAACCTGATGCCCCATCTTTTCGATGATGCGTTTCAGGCCGACCAGCTGCGAGGGCGAATCGTCAACAATCAGAATACGCGCCATAGAAATCCCGTTAGCCCCGTGAGGTCCGCTGATGCGGACGAAAGTATTCTAAAGCTCTGAGCGTGCGCAGGCCAACTGGTTGCGAACAGATGTTGAACCCACTGTAACGTAGTGCGACAAATTACGGTAGCCGCCAAAATATTTCCCACTACTTTCGGACAATTGGCCGGATAATCTCAGTTAAAGTCGAGGATTGATTCGCGATGCTCTAAAGTTTCACCAAGGCGCGTCCGAACGAGCCGCCGGCCAGCATCATATCGAAAATGCCGGGCAATTCATCCAACCTGACTTCACGCGTTGCGATGCGATCCAGATGCGCCGGCTTCCAGTCCGAGGCCAGGTGCATCCAGATTTCATCGCGGATATCGCGTGCCGTACCCGCCGAGGCAATCCCGAGCAAGCTTACGCCGCGGAGGATGAAGGGCATGACCGTCGTCTGCAATTCGGGCGCTGCAGCCAAGCCGCAACTGGCGATATTGCCGTAGGGATGGATCACGCGAGTCAGGCCGGCGAGCATGTCGCCGCCGACGCTGTCGATGGCGCCGGCCCAGCGGCTGGTTTCCAGCGGACGTTGGCCCCAGTACAAATCCTTGCGCGAAATGCACTGCTCCGCGCCGAGCGCGATCAGATCGTCGAAATGCTCGACCTTGCCGCTGATCGCATGCGCCTCAAAGCCGGCGCGGGTGAGGATGTCGATCGCAAGCGAGCCGACGCCGCCCGTCGCCCCGGTGACCACGATCGGACCCATTTCCGGTACTTGTCCATTTTTTAGCATCCTATACAACGAAAGCGCAGCGGTGAAACCGGCAGTACCGAGGATCATCGACTCACGCAGAGTCAAACCGGCGGGCAGCGCAACTGTCCACTTCGATTGCAGCCGCGCATATTCTGCGTAGCCGCCATCCCGCGTCTCGCTGAGTCCGCAACCGGTGCACAGCACCTGATCGCCTTCCTTAAATTTCGGATCTGTCGAAGCTGCCACGTAGCCGGCAACATCGATGCCTCCGTTTAGCGCCGGCTCGCGCAGGATTTTTCCCTTGCCGGTGCCCGCCAGCGCGTCCTTGTAGTTGACGCTGGAATAGGCGACCTTGACCACAACTTCGCCAGGTGACAGATCGTCCACGCGCATTTCTTCTATGCCGGCGCGATAAGGCTTGGCATCGGCGTGGATGCGGAAGGCGTGGAAGGGTTCGGGTGGAATCATTGTCTTCTCTTTGCTCGTCATTCCGGCACTCCTTGCCGGAATGACGAGCTAATTGGCCTTGTGTATCGCCCGCTTGTCCACCGACAGCGCCGCCTCATGCACCGCTTCGCTCAGGGTCGGGTGCGCATGCGCGATGCGCGCGAGGTCCTCGGCCGAGCCGTGGAATTCCATCGCGACGACAGCTTCCGCGATCAATTCCGATACGACCGGCCCGACCATGTGCACGCCGAGGATACGATCGGTTTCGGCGTGCGCGATCACCTTGACCTGGCCGGCGGTCTCGTTCATGGCGACGGCGCGACCAATGGCGGCAAATGGGAAAGATCCTGTTTTATACGGGATGCCGGCAGCCTTGAGTTCTTCCTCAGTCTTGCCCGCCCAGGCGATTTCCGGCTCGGTATAGATCACCCAGGGAATCGTCTCGTAGTTGACGTGGCCGGCCTTGCCGGCAATTAACTCGGCGACGGCGACGCCTTCCTCGGAACCCTTGTGCGCGAGCATCGGACCACGTACGCAGTCGCCGACCGCCCAGACACCCTCGGTGCCAGTCCAGCAATGTTCGTCGACGACGATGCGGCCGCGCTCATCGAGTTTCACGCCGGTGCCATCAGCAAGCACGCCCTGCGTTGCGGCGCGGCGGCCAACGGCCACGAGCAGTTTGTCGACCGTGATTTTTTGCTCGCCCTTGGCATCGGCGTAGGTGACTTCGACCGTGTTGCCCTTGATGTCGGCTTTGCTGACTTTCGCGCCGAGCTTGATGTCCAGGCCCTGCTTGGTGAATTCGCGCGCGGCGATCCTGGCGATATCGCGGTCGGCCGCGCCAAGAAAATCCGGTAGCGCTTCCAGGATCGTGACTTCGGCGCCGAGACGTCGCCACACGCTGCCGAGTTCCAGTCCGATCACGCCCGCGCCGATCACGCCCAGGCGCTTGGGTGTTTCGCTGAAATCCAGCGCGCCGGCATTGTCCACAATGAGCTTGTTATCAAATTTTGCAAACGGCAGTTCGATGGAAGTGGAGCCCGGCGCGAGGATCACATTGGTCGCGCTGATCTCGGTCACGGCGCCATCGACGCCCTTGATCGACACCACGCGGTTCGGTTTCAAGGTCGCTGTGCCGAAGTAGGGCGTCACCTTGTTGCCTTTGAACAGCATGGCGATGCCGCCGGTGAACTGCTTGACGATCTTGTCCTTGCGCCCGACCATGGTCTTGACGTCGATGCCCGGATTCGCGGCGGTGATGCCGTGATCCTTGAACGAATGCGTCAGGTTGTGGAACTGCTTGGATGAGTCCAGCAGCGCCTTCGACGGAATGCAGCCGACGTTGAGGCAGGTGCCGCCGAGCGCGGGCTTGCCTTCCTTGCCGATGAAGGCGTCCACGCACGCGGTTTTCAGGCCGAGTTGGGCGGCGCGAATCGCGGCCACGTAGCCGGCGGGGCCGGCGCCGATGACGATGACATCAAATTGTTCTGCCATTTTCTTCTCGTGTTCTTTTGCCGCAAGAAGCAGCAATCTCTAATTTCGTCATCCCGGCGAAAGCCGGAGCGTGTGGTGATCGCCTCACATTCCCAGCAACATCCGCTGCGGATTTTCCAGCTGATTTTTGATATCGACCAGGAACAGCACGGCGTCCTTGCCGTCGATGATGCGGTGATCGTAGCTGATAGCGACGTACATCATTGGCGCGGCGATCACCGCGCCATTTTCCACAATGGCGCGGTCCTTGATCGTATGCATGCCGAGAATCGCGCTCTGCGGCGGGTTGACGATCGGCGTCGAAAACAGCGAACCGAACGTGCCGCCATTCGTGATCGTGAACGTGCCGCCTTGCAGATCTTCGAGCTTGAGGCCGCCTTCTCGCGCCGCCTTCGCGTAAGCAGCGATGGCCTTCTCAATGTCGGCAAAACCCATGTTCTGTGCGTCGCGCAGCACGGGAGTGACCAGACCTTTGTCAGTCGAAACAGCGACGGAAATATCCTGATAGCCGTGATAGATCACATCGTTGCCATCGACCGAGGCATTGACGATCGGATGGCGCTTGAGCGCCTCGCAGGCCGCTTTGACGAAAAAGCTCATGTAACCGAGTTTGATGCCATTGGCTTTCTCGAAAGCTTCGCCAAGTTCCTTGCGCATTGCCGTGACCTTGGCCAGGTTGATCTCGTTGAACGAAGTCAACATCGCGATAGAATTCTTCGACTGCATCAGGCGCTCGGCGATCTTGGCGCGCATGCGCGTCATTGTCACGCGCTCTTCCGGGCGTGCGCCAGGCGTTGCCTGTGCGATAGGTGCGGCGGGTGTTTTGGCGGCAGGCGCAGCGGCTTGCCCGCCGGTGCGCATAAAGTTGACCAGATCTTCTTTCGTTACCTGACCGCCGCGGCCAGTGGCGGGAACCTGCGCCGGATCGATCTTGTTCTCAGTCGCGACGCGTTGGCCAGCGGGCGAAAGTTCAGGCGTCTTTACGGCTAATGCTGTCGGGCTTGCTGCGGGCGCGGGAGTTGCGGCAGCCTTTGGTGCTGCAGTCGCGGGAGCCGGCGCTGCTGCAACCGCGCCTTCCTCGATGATGGCAAGCAGTTGCTGGCTGGTTACGGTGGCACCGGCCTGTTGCTTGATTTCCTTGAGCACGCCGTCGGCCGGCGCCGGCACTTCGAGTACGACCTTGTCAGTTTCCAGATCGACCAGGTTCTCGTCGCGCTTGACGGTATCGCCGGCCTTCTTGTGCCAGGTCGCAATGGTTGCGTCGGAAACCGATTCGGGTAGTACGGGAACCTTGACTTCGAGTGCCATAAAATTTCCTCTATTTGTGCGTTCGTCCGTGAACGCAAAGATCAAGAAGCGGCCATTCTGGGCCGCACTCTCAAATTATTCAGCCGCGTGATCGACGCCGGGCGACGCGACCAGCGCCTGTTCGACCAGCGCTGCCTGTTCGGCCACGTGTGTATTCAAGTGACCCGCCGCCGGCGCTGGCGAACGCACGCGCCCGGCATAGTGCAGCGAGTGCTCATTACCGATACAGGCGAGCAGATGATGTTGTATCTGGTACCACGCGCCCTGGTTCATCGGCTCTTCCTGGCACCAGACGACTTCCTTGGTTGCCGGATACTTGGCGAGTTCGGCTTTCACTTCAGCGCGCGGGAACGGATAAAGCTGTTCGACGCGCAGGATGGCGACATCGCTGATGCCGCGCTTGGCTGCGTCCTCGACCAGATCGTAGTAGACCTTGCCCGAACACAGCACGACGCGGCGCGTTTTCTGCCCCGGCTTCGCCGTGGTATCCGGAATCACGAGCTGGAAGCAGCCATTCGCGAGGTCATCGAGCGAAGACACTGCAAGCTTGTGGCGCAGGAGCGATTTCGGCGTCAGCACGATCAGCGGCTTGCGGCAATCGCGCAGCATCTGCCGGCGCAGCATATGGAACATCTGCGCGGGCGTCGTCGGCACGCAGACCTGCATATTGTGCAGCGCGCACAGCTGCAGATAGCGTTCCAGACGCGCGGAGGAATGCTCCGGACCCTGACCTTCGTAGCCATGCGGCAGGAACAAGGCGAGGCCGCACAAGCGTTTCCACTTGGCTTCGCCGGAGCTGATGAACTGGTCGATGACGACCTGCGCGCCGTTCGCGAAATCGCCGAACTGGCCTTCCCAGATGTTGAGCGTATGCGGGTCGGCCGTGGAATAACCGTACTCGAAAGCCATCACCGCTTCTTCGGACAGCAGCGAATCGATCATCGCCACATTTACATCTTTGCGCACTGTGGACAATGGTAAATAGGTACTGTCGCTCTTCTGGTCGTGCAGCACCGCGTGGCGATGGAAGAAGGTGCCGCGACCGGAATCCTGGCCGACCAGACGCAGGTCGTAGCCCGCATCGACTAGGGTGGCGTAGGCTAGATTCTCGGCAAAGCCCCAGTCCATCGGCTGCGCGCCGGCGGCCATTTTGACGCGATCAACGTAGATTTTTGCCACGCGCGAATGCAGTGTGATATTCGGTGGAATGGTCAGGATTTGGGTATTCAGCGCGGCGAGTTTGTCCTTGGGTACGCCGGTTTTCACCGCCTGATCAAGCTTGCCGGCCAGATGCTTCGTCCAGTCGACGGCGAACGCGTCCTTGAACGCTGGATCCAGATTCGCGACCGGCTGGCCGGCTTCGAGCTTGTTGCGATACGCGTCGACCAGTGACTGCGCATCGGCGTCCGCGATCACGCCGTCGGCACTCAGGCGCTTGACGTACAGCTCGCGCGCAGTCGGTCGCGCGCGGATGATCTGGTACATCAGCGGCTGGGTTGCGGCTGGTTCATCGGCCTCGTTGTGGCCATGGCGGCGGTAGCAGACCAGGTCGATCACCACGTCGCGCTTGAATTTCAGGCGGAAGTCGAACGCCAGTCGCGCGCAGAATATCACCGCTTCCGGATCGTCGCCATTCACGTGCAACACCGGTGCGTTGATCATCTTGGCCACATCGGTGCAGTACAGCGTCGAACGTGCATCGTGCGGATCGGAAATGGTGAAGCCGATCTGGTTGTTGATGACGATGTGGATCGAGCCGCCGACGCCGAAGCCGCGCGCCTGCGACATGTTCAACAATTCCATGTTCACGCCTTGCCCGGCCAGCGCCGCGTCGCCGTGGATCAGCACCGGCAGCACCTGCTCGTGGGCTTCGTCCTTGCGCCGGCTCTGGCGCGCGCGCACGGAACCGGACACGACCGGGTTGACGATTTCCAGATGCGAGGGGTTGAAGGCGAGGGCAAGGTGCACGGTATGTTTGGACGTTTTTACGTCCGCACTGAAACCCATGTGGTACTTCACGTCGCCGGAATGCGCCGGGTCGTCGATATGATCGAACTTGCCTTCAAACTCGGCGAAAAGTTTCTGCGGCGCCTTGCCGAGAGTGTTGACCAGTACATTGAGACGACCGCGATGGGCCATGCCGATGACCATGTCGCGCACGCCGTCGGCGCCACCGCGACGCACTAGTTCATCGAGCAGCGGGATAAGGCTGTCGCCACCTTCCAG
>JANXVS010000237.1 GCA_025351555.1 Pseudomonadota bacterium
AAGTGCAACGGCGCCGCCGGGCAGAGCGGCAACGGCCAGATAGGTGAACGCAAGCATCTCACCGAACACCAACAGGACGAATGCAGACAAGATCACAAAGCGCTTCGGCCGCTGCGACATCTTCTCGCGCAACAACACGGGCACGATCAGCAATAGCGCCAGATAACCCGGCAGTGGCCAATGCAGGCGAAAGCGGATGTCGTCGGCAAAGCAGCCAAAAATGAAATACGCAACAATCGGTACAATGGCGCAAAGTGCAAAAATATCCCAGGGCGCGCCTTCGCGCATGCGCCGCAGACTTTGCCAGGCACCCCAGAGCAACAGCAGATAGAACAGCGGTGTGCACACCAGCGCCTGCTCCAGGGGCTGCACCAGCGCATCGGCGTGGAAGCGCCACGGATTGCGCTCGACCAGTTGAAACCCGAGCGCGACCCAGTCGTGCTCGGCATTGAACACAAGCAGCGGGATCAAGCCGACACAGGAAATTGCGAGCGCCAGCCACAGGCCGCGATCGCGCCACAATGCGCGCCCACGCGGCGTCAGGCACAGGAAGGCCAAGCCAGTCAGCAACAGCATCGCCGCGCGGTAGTGGCTGAGCCATGCGGCCGCGAGCGCGATGCCCAGCACACTCCAGTCACTCAGACGATGGGTGCGCGCGGCGCGTTCCAGCACATCCAGCGCGAGTGCGCTGCAAAACGTCAGCGGCACGTCGGGCAAGGCAAAGATGCCGAGGGTGCCAAGCAGCGGCAACGCCAAGGTCAGCAAACCTGCGCACCAGCCCGCCTTGGCATCGAACACGCGACGGCCAATGCGCAGCATGACCAACGGCAACAATGCGCCCAACAACAGAAACGGCACGCGCATTGCCAGCACGCCGTGACCGAACAAGGTTTCGCCGAGGCGGATCAGGTATGCCGTCGCCAGCGGCAAATCGCTGTACGACCAGTCCAGCGCGCGGCTCTCCTGCCAGTACCAGGCCTCGTCGCCGAACGGCGCCAGGGTCGCAGCCAGTCCTATTTTGACGGCAAGCACGACCGCCCAAACGATCCAGAACGCCGTTCGCCAGTTGCGCGCGTTCGATGCTGAGCAAAGGGACTCATTCATCGCTACATTGCCTATACTCGGTCTTCATGCACAATCCCCTGCCATGACCACACCCCACCTTTCTTCCGTCGCCGCCGAGTCGCCGCTCGATCCCGCGCTCGCGGGCGCGCTCACGCGCGCGCAGAGCCAAGTGAACAATGTCGTACTCGGGAAAAGTCCACAAGTACGCCTGGCCTTCGCCTGCTTCCTTGCCGGCGGCCATCTGCTGATCGAGGATCTGCCCGGGGTCGGCAAGACCACGCTGGCGCATGCTTTGGCGGCAACGCTGGATCTTTCCTTCCAGCGCGTGCAATTCACTTCCGACCTTTTGCCTTCGGACATTATCGGCGTCAGCATCTACGAGCGCGAGCGCAACCAGTTCACGTTCCATCCGGGGCCGTTGTTCGCGCAACTCGTGCTCGCCGACGAGATCAATCGTGCCACGCCGAAGACGCAGAGCGCGCTGCTCGAAGCAATGCAGGAGCAGCAAGTGACGGTGGATGGCGTAACCCACGCGCTGCCGGCGCCGTTCTTTGTGGTTGCGACGCAGAACCCGCTTGATCTGGCCGGCACCTACCCCCTGCCGGATTCGCAACTGGACCGCTTCATGCTGCGCATCGGTCTGGACTATCCGGATCGCGACGCCGAGCGCGCCCTGCTGGCCGCGACCGATCGGCGAGAATTGATCTCGCAATTGCAACCGTGCCTGACCACCGCACAGATCGATCGCATCCGCGCCGCCGTCGCCGGCGTGCTCGCCAGTTCCGCGCTGATCGATTACGTACAGGGGCTGCTCGCGGCCAGCCGCACGCATGCCGACATC
This sequence comes from Pseudomonadota bacterium, assembly GCA_025351555.1. Lineage (GTDB taxonomy): Bacteria > Pseudomonadota > Gammaproteobacteria > Xanthomonadales > Rhodanobacteraceae > Rudaea. The sequence continues at coordinate 1,907 of JANXVS010000237.1, forward strand.
CGCGTCGGCCTGTCGCCGCGCGCCGGGTTGGCTTTGCTCAGCGCCGCGCGCGCCTGCGCCTTGCTCGCCGGCCGCGGCTACTGCCAGCCCGAGGACGTGCAGACGGTGTTTATCGGCACCGCCGCGCACCGGCTGATTCCCAGCGGCAGCAGCAATCTCACGCGCGATCAGCTAGCGGCCGCGTTACTCGCGCAGGTTGCGGTGCGCTAAAAATCTACTCAGGAACCTACTACGCTCGGCATCTTGTGCGCTGGCAGTGCTCGGAATCCTCATGTACGCCTGAGTACACTCCGGTTCCTGCGCGCCGTCAGCGCACAACCTGCCATCGCTCGCTACGGTTCCTGAGCAGATTTTGACCTTATCGTGAACACGCCCAACATCATCACCATTCGCTGGTCGCATCTGCTCCAATTCGCCGAGCGCCGTCTGCCAGCATTGACGCGGCTCAAGCAGGTCGAATCATTGCCGATCCTGCTGCAACGCCATCGCATCTACGTGTTGCCGACGCGCTTCGGCCTGGTTTTCTCCGCCGTGCTGTTGGTGATGCTGCTCGGTGCGTTGAATTACAACAATAATCCTGCCCTGCTGCTTACCTGTCTGCTTGGCGCCGCAAGCTATCAGAGCGTATTCCAGGCGTTCCGCGCGGTGGATCAGGTCGAGCTGCGCGCGCTGCGCGCCGAGCCCTGCAACGCGGGCGATGCGTTGTGTATAAATTTATATTTCCATGTTGATACCAGGCCGCGACGCAGCCTGCGCATGTCTGTCGAGGGCATCGAGACAGTGTTTGATCTGATGCCTGGCAACGACGGTCGCGTGCGCATCGAACTGGCCGCGCTGCAACGCGGCTGGCGCCGCATCGGCCGTTTCCGCGTGTGGAGCGAATACCCGTTCGGGCTGTTCCATGTTTGGAGCTGGCTCAACCCGGAGTTCGTCGCGCTGATCTACCCGCGTCTGGAAACCAATGCACCGCCGCTGCCGCTGAACGGCGCGAATGCGCAGCAGCAGACCACGCGCCGCGCCGGTGACGAACTGGCGATGTTGCGCGATTACCATCCGACCGACCCGCTGCGCAGCATCGCCTGGAAAGCCAGTGCCCGCCACGACACCTTGCTCGTCAAACAATTCGAGCAACTGCGCGGACGCGAGCTGGTGCTCGATTTCTCGGCCTTGCATGGGCTCGACCGCGAAGCGCGCATCGCCCGCCTGGCACGCTGGGCGTGCTTGGCCGAAACCGGGCAGGTGCGCTACAGCTTGCGCTTGCCCGAACGCCAACTTGGGCCGGGACTGGGCCCGGATCATCGCAACGCCTGCCTGCGCGAGCTGGCATTGCTGCCGGGTGCTGCGCCGTGAACAGCGGCGCCGCGGACAGCACAATCGCCCGGCTGACACCGACGCAGTTCGGCCTCGTGAGCGCGAGCGTGCTTGCCGCCGTGCTGCCGCACCTGTGGCGCCTGCCCTTGCCGTTGTCGACCTTGATTCTGACTTTGTTGCTTGGCCGCTGGGCCCAGCGCCAATATCGCGGCGCGCGCATTCCCTACTGGGTGAAGCTGCCGCTGGTGCTGCTTTTTCCCATTCTGGTCATTGTCCACTATGGGAATATTTTTGGCCGCGAGCCGGGCAGTGCCCTGGCCTGTGCGATGCTGGTAATGAAACTGGTGGAAACCGAAACCCGCCGCGATGCACGCGCCTGTATCTGCTTTGCCAGCTTCGTGCTGATGAGCGCCCTGCTGTTCGACAGCGGCCTGGGATTTGCCCTGCTGCTGTTTGCCGCGCTGATCCTGTTCTTGGCCGCGATGCGCGAACTGGAGCCGCGTCCCGCCGACGCGCCCGTGCGCGCGTGGCGCGACAGCCTCCGCGACGACCTGCGCGGCGGCGCGTTCGCGCTGGTCGTGGCGCTACCGCTGGCGCTTTGCGTATTTGTATTCTTTCCGCGACTGGGCTCGCCGCTGTGGGGCGCGCCGACCGACAACAGCGCACGCACGGGCCTGGGCGATCGCATGGCGCCCGGCACGATCCAGGAACTGTTGATCGACGACAGCCCGGCATTCCGCGTCAGTTTCGATGGCGTGCCGCCGCCGCGGACCAATCTGTATTGGCGCGGTCCGGTGTTGTGGCATTTCGACGGCACCGCGTGGACACGGCCGGAATATTTCGCCAGCACGAACGCTGCCGGCAACTTGCAGGCGCTCGGCGCGCCGCTCGGCTACGACGTCACCCTGGAGCCGTCCGACCGGCGCTGGCTGCTGGCGCTGGACATGCCCCTCGACGCGCCGGACAACGCCGTACGCGGCGCCGACATGAGCCTGGTCAGTCGCGCCCCGGTGGATCATCTGCTGCGCTACCACGCGACTTCGTCGCCGCGGTATCTGCTCGACGCCACGCTCGATCGTCAGCAGCGCCGTCTTGCCTTGCAATTGCCGGCGCTATTTAACCCGCGTGCGCGCGAACTGGCGCTGCGCTGGCGCAACGAACTTCACAGCGACGACGCGATCATCAAGTCGGCGTTTGATCTTTTCCACACAGAGTTTTCTTATACCTTGAACGCACCGCTGCTCGGACGCGATTCGGTCGATGATTTCCTGTTCGGAACCAAGCGCGGCTTTTGCGAGCATTTCTCCTCGACATTTACCTTTTTGATGCGCGCAGCCGGCATTCCCGCACGCGTAGTTACTGGCTACCAGGGCGGCTACTTCAATCGCGCCGGCAACTATCTGGTGGTGCGCCAATCCGACGCGCATGCCTGGGCCGAAGTCTGGCTGCAGGGTCGCGGCTGGGTGCGCGTGGATCCAACCAGCGCGGTGAGTCCGCAGCGCGTGGAACTTGGCGCGCGCGCCGCGGCCGGCGCCAGCGCACCGTGGTATCAGGCCGATTGGCTGCTTGGGCTACGCAATCAGTTCGATCTGGTCAATCGCGCCTGGAACGATGTCGTCGTGCAGTTCAATTCGCTGCGCCAGCAAAGCCTCCTCACGCCGTTCGGCATCGACAAGGCAGACTATTCCGACCTGGTCACGGTGCTGATCGGATCGAGCACCCTGCTGCTGGGTTTGTTCGCCTGGTGGACGCTGCGCGCGCCGCGCACCACGCTCGACCCGCTCGATGCCGCCTACGCACGGCTGTGCCGCAAACTTGGCCGCGCCGGCGCCACGCGCGCGGCAGTCGAAGGACCGCGCTCGTTTGCCGAACGCATCACGGCCACGCCGCTGCGCAACGCCGCGATCGCGGATTTGCTGGATCAATACATCGGCCTGCGTTACGCCTGTGCGCTACCCTCGGTAACGGCCGTGCGCACGTTCGCCCGCCGCGTCGGCGCGTTGCGCGTTCAGCCTGCGGTGCGCCGGTCGCGCTAGAATCACGTGCGACGACAACGCGCCGACATCCGTCTAGCCTATAAGTGTTTGAGGAGGTTCGATATGCGTCATATCCCTGCAATCGCAACGCTGGCTGCGCTGGCCTTGGGTGGCTGCGCGACTGTACCCGCTCCGCTGGCCGGCAACGATTTTGCGCCGGTGACGCCGCAGCAGGCCGTAAGCCAGCACGCCAGCAACGCACGGGTGCGCTGGGGCGGCGAGATCATCAAGGTGGAGCCCAAGGCCGACGCCACCTGTTTCGAGGTGCTCGGGCGCGGCCTGTATGCCGATGCTCGCCCGAACCGGCACGACGGCAACGATGGCCGCTTCATCGCCTGCAGCAAGGGCTTCTACGATCCGGCGGTCTACACCCGCGGTCGCGACCTGACCGTGGTCGGCCAGATGGCCGGCACCGAGCAGCACCAGGTCGGCGACTACAATTATACTTATGCACATGTGGACGCAGATCAGGTCTACCTGTGGCCCAAGCGCGAACACCCGGTCGGTGACGGCGCGTGGCCGTACTACAACGATCCGTTCTGGGGTCCGTATGGCGGCTGGTGGGGTGGCTGGTGGGCGCCGCCGATCGTTTTCGTGCATGGGTCGCATCATCATCATTGATGCGTGAGTGCTAGCCAGGTGGCCAATGCATCTGCCTTCCGGCCAGCAGATGCAGATGCAGATGGAACACCGTCTGCCCGCCATCGCGGTTGCAGTTGATCACGCACCGATAACCATTATCGGCGAAGCCTTGTTGCCTGGCCCAGCGGGTTGCGGCCAATACCAGTTTGCCGATGAGCGTGGCATCGGCATCGCTCGCATCGTTGAGGGTCGCGAGCGCTTGCTTGGGGATAAACAGCACATGCACCGGCGCCTGCGGGTTGACGTCGCGGAACGCGACTACCTCGTCGTCTTCATAGACGATATCTGCGGGAATTTCGCGGCGGATGATTTTGCCGAAGAGGGTATCGCCCATGATGTGATTCCTAGTCGTTTAGATTCTGCCTGCCGCCGAACGCGTGCGCCAACGTGCCGCGATCAATGAATTCGAGTTCGCCGCCGAGCGGCACACCGTGAGCCAGGCGGGTTGCGCGCACGCCGGCCTGGCGCGCGATCTGGCTGAGCATATGCGCCGTCGCCTCGCCTTCCACCGTGGGATTCGTCGCCGCGATCAGCTCGCGCACTTGGCCCTCGGCCAGACGCGCGGCGAGTAGATCCAAGCCGAGTTCCTTCGGGCCGAGTCCATCCAGCGGCGACAGCCGTCCGAGCAGGACGAAGTAGTGGCCGCGGAACCCGGTGGCCTGCTCGATCGCCAGCTGATCGACCGGCGTCTCGACCACGCATAGCAATTGCGCGTCGCGTGCCGGATTGGCGCACAGCACGCACAGCGGGTCTTCGCTGAAGGTGCGGCAACGCGTGCAGTTGCCGATGCGTTCGACCGCCGTCGCCAGTTTCTCCGCCAGCCGCTTCGCGCCGGCGCGATCGCGTTCGAGCACATGGAATGCCATACGCTGCGCGGTTTTCACGCCGACACCCGGCAGGCAGCGCAGGGCTTCGATCAGTTCGTTGAGGAGGGGGGAGCCGGACATGGAATAGACAAAGCGTACAAGTGGGACCAGAGAGAATCAAAAAAAACCGTTCGCGCTCAGGTATCGAAGGGCGACCTACGCGATATCGCTGCCGTTCATGCTTCGATACCTCAGCACGAACGGAATACAGTTCGTCGCATGTTTCGAATTCCAGCTAGAACGGCAACTTGAACCCAGGCGGCAGATTCATGCCACCGGCGACGTCGCTCATCTGCGCCTGACTGGCAGCGGCAATCTTGTTGACGGCGTCGTTGATTGCAGCGGCAACCAAGTCCTCGGCCATTTCCGGATCGTCGGCGAAAAGTTTGCGGTCGATGTTGACGCGGCGCACTTCGTGGCGGCCGTTCATCACCACGCTGACCACGCCGCCACCGGACTGGCCGGTGACTTCGAGCTTGGACAACTCGTCCTGCGCGCGCTTCAAGTTCTCCTGCATGCGCTGCGCCTGTTGCATCAGTTGCGCCATCGGTCCACGCATGATTTTGGCTCCTCGTGTTCTGCTGTGACTTAAACCGGCTTGACCGACACCGGACGGATCGAATCAGGAATGACCCGCGCGCCGAGATCGCGGCCCAGCGCCAACACGGCAGGATCCTCGCCGAAAGCACGCTCCGCGGCACTCTGCCGGGTCGAATATTCACGCGCGGCGGCATCCGCGGGAGTATCGGCCGCGCTGGCCTTGTCGAAGCGTACCTTGATCGTGCGTCCCAGCGTCGAACTCAAACGCTCTTCCATCTGCGCTACCAGCGGCGGCGAACTGAAATGCTCGTGCACCGGCTTCAGCGCCAGACGCACGACATCGCCATCGATGCCGATCAAGGCGGCGTGGCGCGCCAGCTGACCGGCCGGACCGCGCAAACCGGCCTTGTCGATCAGCGCGGACCATTCATCGACGCCGGCAGATGCGACCATTTCATCATTGGTACTTTGTACACTTTGCGCAATGGGTAAATTTTTTACCGGTGCCGGAGTTCGCTCCGCGACGCGGGTCGGCGCTGGCATCGGCGCGGCTTTCACCGGCGATGGGCGCGCAGGCAACTCAGTAGCCTGTACTGGCCGGAACGCCAACATGCGCAGCAGAGTCATCTCGAACCCGGCGCGCGGTGTCGGCGCAATCGGCAGGTCGCGCCGACCGGTGATCGCGAGCTGATAGAACAACTGCACCTGCTCGGCGGACATAGCGGCCGCCAGCGCGGTAATCTCCTTGTCACCAGCCTGCTCCACCGCCACATGCTCGGCGACGAGCTGCTTGATTTGCACGCGATGCAGCGCGCCGGCGACTTCATCCAGCACGCCGGCAAAATCCGGCGAGAATTCGGCGAGACGGTCGATCTCGGCCATCAGCCCCGCGCCGTCGCCGGAATGCACCGCCTGAATCAGCGCGAACACTTGGCCGCGCTCGATCGTGCCGAGCATGGTGCGCACTTCGCCGGCGCGCACGGCACCCGCGCCATAGGCGATGGCCTGATCGAGCAATGAAAGCCCATCGCGCAATGAGCCATCGGCGCCGCGCGCCAGTTCTTCCAGCGCGTCGGCGTCGCAACTGATCCCTTCGGCATCCAAGATATGCCGCATCTGTCCGGCGATCTGATCCGGCAGCAGGCGCTTGAGATTGAATTTCAGGCAACGCGACAGCACTGTGACCGGCAGCTTCTGCGGATCGGTCGTCGCGAGCAGGAATTTCACGTGCTCGGGCGGTTCTTCCAAAGTCTTCAGCAGCGCGTTGAACGCCGACTTGCTGAGCATGTGCACTTCGTCGATCAGATACACCTTGAAGCGCCCGCGCGACGGGGAATACTGCGCGTTCTCGATCACCTCGCGCACATCGTCGACGCCGGTATTGCTGGCGGCATCGATCTCGATCATGTCCATGAAACGACCGGCGTCGATATCCCTGCACGCCGAACATTCGCCGCAGGGATTGGACGACTGCCCGCGCTCGCAATTCAGCGACTTGGCGAAGATGCGCGCGATGGTGGTCTTGCCAACGCCACGCGTGCCGGTGAACAGGAAGGCGTGATGCATGCGATCCGAATCGAGCGCGTTCGAGAGCGCGCGAACGACGTGCTCCTGCCCGACCAGTTCAGTGAACCGTTTGGGCCGCCATTTGCGTGCGAGGACTTGATACGACATGGAAACCGCCTGAACGATGCAATAGCCATTGTGCCAACTTGCGCCGGTCAGACCAAGCGCTTTCGTGCTTGTGCGCGCATGCCGCGTCTTGTATCCTCGCGGCCCCTTGCAAGGTCGAGCGCTGAGCGCTTGCGTGATGCCTTGAATGGCATCACGTGCGAAGCGCGAGGGTGAGGCAAGGATGCCGATCGGAAAGCCCTTCAGGGAGGAAGTACAGTTACGGAGAGGTGTCCGAGTGGTTGAAGGAGCACGCCTGGAAAGTGTGTAAGCGGGTTATACCGCTTCGCGGGTTCGAATCCCGCTCTCTCCGCCAGATTTAGCTTTGCGAAAATGATCAAAGGCGGGGTTCGAACCCGCGAAATACAAAATGATGGGTTCGACAAATCGGCAGGAAGACGATTTGCACGGCGAAGCCGCCCGCAGGGCGAGGCACAGGAAGTGCCGAGTGCATCCCGAGTTTTTGCCAGTTTCAATGGTGGTCCCGTTGGTTCTCCCGCGACGATAGTTTGCAAATCCCGCCAGGGCCGGAAGGCAGCAACGGTAGCGAATGATTCGGGTGCCGGGATGTGGCTGGCGGGACCGCCACCCCTGCGATACATTGCATGCTTCACACCGGCATGCGCAACGCCATGCACAAACATCTGCACTGTTCAAACTGGCAATTTACGTGCTGGGTAGTTGTTCTGCCCTGCTTTCTGCTGGCAACCTCAGCAGCCGTAGCGACGCCCCCGCTCTGGCAAGATCGCCTCACGAACGAGCGCGGGGACACGGCTTTGCTCGCTGCACCCCTGCACGACTACCGCGCGCTTACGCTCAGTCTTGCAAACCTGCGCTCACGGCTAGATGCGGCGCCGGACGAGCGCAGGGGCGATCCGCCGG
>JANXVS010000298.1 GCA_025351555.1 Pseudomonadota bacterium
CGTGGTTCCTGCGCTTCGGCCTGTTCGCCTACGCCGATCCGGGCAACGGCCTGTGGATGATCGTGGCGTCGTGCATCGTTTACGGCATGGCCTTTGATTTTTTCAATATCTCCGGTTCGCTGTTTGTCGAGATGCAGAGCGACGCGAAGATCCGTGCCAGCGCACAAGGCCTGTTCATGGTGATGACGAACGGCGTCGGCGCGGTGCTCGGCAGCTCGCTCAGCGGCATCATCATCGACCGTTATTTCACTTATCCAGACCAGAGCAAGAACTGGCACGGCATCTGGCTGAGCTTCGCCCTGTACGCGTTGGCGATGGCGATCCTGTTCGTGCCGCTGTTCAAGCACAAGCACGATGCGGCGGCGATGCGCGGCCTGCATCCGCAACCCGTGGTCGGGCCGTAGATGGCCGCGCAAGTTCTCGTCGTCGGCAGCTACGTGCAGGATCAGGCCTGGTTCGTGGAGCGTTTTCCGCGGCCAGGCGAAACCCTGCGCGCCAATCGCTATAACACGGGTCCGGGCGGCAAGGGCTTCAACCAGGCCATCGCCTGCGCGCGCCAGGGCGTGCCGACTGCATTCATCGGCGCGATCGGCAACGACACCTTCGGCGGCTTCGCTGAAAAATTCGCGCGCGATGAAAAAATGCCCTGCCGCTGGCAGATCCGCAATGATCAACCGACAGCCACATCCAGCATCACCATCAATGCTGCAGCGGAAAACCAGATCGCCATGATCTTCGGCGCAAACGAACATCTGGATGCGGACTTCGTGCGTGCGCAGGACGATCTGTTCGCTGCGGCAAAGGCGCTGCTGCTTCAACTGGAAAACAATCTCGATGCGCTCGCCGCCGCGTTGGAGCTAGGCCGGCGTCATCGCCTGGTCTGCGTGCTCAACCCGGCGCCGGTTCATGCGCAACTGGACAGCGCCATGCTGCACGCCGCCGACATCATCACGCCGAACGAAACCGAATTCTCGTTGTTGCTGGAACGTTTTGCCGCGACCCAGGTCGATCCGGCCACACTCGCGCAGCGTGACGATGCCGAACTGCATGCGCTGGCACGCAAGCTGGGTGTCGCAACCGTCGTGATCACGCTGGGCTCGCGTGGTTGCTTCGTCTCACACGGAGACGACCGGCGCAGCGACACCGATGCGCACTATCGCCTCGCACCGGAAAAAGTAAAGGCCATCGACACCACCGGCGCCGGCGACGCGTTCAGCGGCGCCCTGGTCGCCGCGATGGTCCTTTTCCACAATGCGCCATTCCGCCGCGCCGTGACACACGCGAACCGGGCCGCGGCGATATCGACCGAGATCGTCGGCACGGCGCCGGCGATGCCGACGTTTGATGCCGTGGTCGCGCGATTCGGCCGATAACCAGACACCGTATTCCCAGGGCTGCTAAAATTCGCACGTGCATATCGGCCCCTATCTCATTGACCCACCCATCGGGCTCGCGCCCATGGCGGGAGTCACCGACAAACCGTTCCGCCAGCTATGCAAGCGGCTGGGCGCGGGCTTGGCCACGTCCGAGATGACGACGTCCGATCCGCGCCTGTGGACCACGCGCAAATCGCTCAAGCGCATGGATCACGCCGGCGAGCGGAATCCTGTCTACAATCAGCCGGTCAGCGTACAGATCGCCGGCTACGATCCCGCGATGCTGGCCGAGGCCGCGCGTTACAACGCCGATCACGGCGCCCAGATCATCGACATCAACATGGGTTGCCCGGCGAAGAAAGTGTGCAATGTGTACGCTGGTTCCGCCCTGTTGCAGGATGAGGCATTGGTGGCGCGGATCCTGGCGGCCACCGTCGCTGCGGTCGACGTGCCGGTGACACTGAAGATCCGCACCGGCTGGAACCGCGAGAACAGAAATGGCGTGCGCATCGCGCAGATCGCACAGGACAGCGGCATCGCCGCGCTGGCCGTGCACGGGCGCACGCGCGCCGATTTGTACAACGGCGACGCCGAATACGACGTGATCGCCGCAATCAAGCAGGCCGTGAACATTCCGGTGCTGGCGAACGGCGATATCGATTCGGCGCACAAGGCACGCCAGGTGCTGGAGTATACAAAGTGCGATGGCCTCTTGATCGGCCGCGCCGCGCAAGGCAGGCCATGGATCTTCCGCGAGATCGCGCATTATCTGGCCACCGGTGCACTGCTCGCGCCGCCGGCCGCCGACGAAGTGTGCGACATCCTGTGCGGCCATCTCGAACATCTGTACGCGTTCTACGGCGAGCTTGCCGGCGTACGCATCGCGCGCAAGCATCTGGGCTGGTATGCGAAGGACCGGCCCGAGAACATTGCATTCCGTGCCGTGGTCAACCGTGCCGAAACCGCAGCCGAACAGCTACGCCTGACGCAGGCCTATTTCGATTCGCCGGCAATGGAATTGCCGCTGGCGGCATAGCCGTCCAGACGTCCATATCCAGATTCCTAGCCGGAACCTGAATTAGCATGCGCGTCGGGCTGCCTGCGGCTGCAAACTGGACCGCGTCCGTGTATGATGCGCGCCTCTTTCACCCACCCCCAAATGCCAATCGCCATGAGCAACTACCTTTTCACCTCCGAATCCGTTTCCGAAGGCCATCCGGACAAGGTCGCCGACCAGATTTCCGACGCCGTGCTCGATGCGATCCTGGCGCAGGACAAGCGTGCGCGCGTGGCCTGCGAGACGATGGTCAAGACCGGTGTCGCGATCGTCGCCGGCGAAGTCACCACCAGTGCGTGGATCGATCTGGAGGCGCTCACGCGCAAAGTGATCGTCGACATCGGCTACGACTCATCCGATGTCGGTTTCGACGGCGCGACCTGCGGCGTGCTGAACCTGATCGGCAAGCAGTCGCCGGACATCAACCAGGGCGTGGATCGCAAGAACCCCGAAGAACAGGGCGCGGGCGATCAGGGCCTGATGTTCGGCTACGCCACGAACGAGACCAGGACCTTCATGCCGGCGGCGATCCATTTTTCGCACCGCCTGGTCGAGCAGCAGGCTAAGGTGCGCAAAAGCGGCAAGCTCAAGTGGTTGCGCCCGGATGCAAAATCGCAGGTCACCCTGCGCTACGAGAACGGCAAGGCGGTCGCGATTGATGCCGTGGTGCTGTCCACGCAACATGATCCGGACGTCAAGCAGAAGCATCTCATCGAAGCGGTGCGCGCGGAAATCGTCATGCCGGTGTTGCCGGCAAAGTGGCTGCACAAGGGCACCAAGTTCCACATCAACCCGACCGGCAAGTTCGTCATCGGCGGGCCGGTGGGCGACTGCGGCCTGACCGGACGCAAGATCATCGTCGACACGTACGGCGGCTGGGCCCGTCACGGCGGCGGCGCGTTTTCCGGCAAGGATCCGTCCAAGGTCGACCGCTCCGCCGCGTACGCGGCGCGCTATGTCGCCAAGAACATCGTCGCCGCCGGCATTGCCGACCGCTGCGAAGTTCAAGTCAGTTACGCGATCGGCGTGGCCCATCCGACCTCGA
>JANXVS010000343.1 GCA_025351555.1 Pseudomonadota bacterium
CCGCCGCCGCCGCCGCCGCCGAAGCCGGTGCCTGCGCCGCCGCCGAAGCCGCCGCCACCACCGGTGCAGCCCCCGCAGACAGCGGCGCCCCCGCCACCGCCGCCGATGCCGCCAGCGCCACCATTGCCCGCCGCATTGAAACTGCCGCCGCCAAAACCCGCACCGAAGGCTTGCGCACTACTAATCTGGCCAATACCAGTACCGCCGAAGCTGCCGCCACCCGCCACCGTCGCATCGGTGCCAACGCCACCTCCGCTTTGATCGGCGCCGCTGCCGCCCATGCCGCCTCCACCCCCGAAACCGCCACCACCACCGCCGGCATTTACCGTTGCCGTGAAATTACCGCCCTGCGCACCATCGCCGGCGAAGCTGACGTCGGCCAGGGTCACCGTCGCCATCTGGTTGACGAACAACGCGCCGCCGGCACCCATGCCGCCACCGCCGCCGGTGGCATTTCCGCCTGCAGTGTTACCGTGTTGGAGGATGAGGTTGCCAAGATCGACGCTGATCGGCTGCGCGCCATCGCTGTCGGGCAGGCCGGAGCCTGGAATCGAAGGTAGTCCGGAGACGAAGAAGATCCGGTGCACTGAACCGCCATCAATGGTGACCGCACCGCCTGTGCCTCCCATCGTGACGTTGTTGAAGATCAGCGGTAAGTTGCCCGCAAGATTTATCGTCTGGCCGGCAACGGCACTCAAGTCGATCGTCATCGAACCGTTCGGCGCGCCGGTAGAACCCGTCATCAGGTTCGCGGCGAGGATGCAATCGCGAAGGGTGACCGTGCCCGACGGCGAGGTCGTTGTCACGGTGCTGCTGGCTGTACTCGGGTCGTCGTTAGTTGAGTTGACGCTGCAACCGAGTGTGACCGCATGTGCCAGCGGCATGGTGAATACGGAACACAGGGCAGCTTGCACCAGAAGCGGCAACGTGAGGCGACGATAGGAACGCGTCGAGCGATTCATGAATGCCCCGATTACGCTGCGGCGACGGGTCGCGTAAGCGCACAGTAGCATGAACGACACGACGCGCACATACGTATAGCAGGACACTGCTCGAATGGCCGTTTTCAGGGAGCGCACTTACGTCGACCAGCGACTGGAACTGGCCGAGGCTGTGTGAAAACGTCGAGCAGTTTGAAGCGATGGGCCCCGTGCGCCGATTTAACACGAGTTCGGCAAATCGAGTGCGTCCAAATCGGTATAGGCGGCCCGTTTTTGATCAACTTTTATACAAGTAAAATTTGTCGCCGGGTTTTCACACAGCCTCGGCCGAAAGGAGCCAGCTGTGATGGCGCTGACCTGCGATTCACATTGCTGATAAGTGCCTTGGGCCTTTTCTATCTTGCGGCCAAATGTGTAGTCTGGTCATTGAGTGCAAGGCGCGACCCGGCATCGACTACTTAGTCACTGCGCTCGATTCGGAATGGTTACGATAATGTGTGACTATTGAATTTATGATCAGCGTGAGATGACAACTCTTTCAGGCCATACAGAATGATGCGCACTATGCTGTGCTGCCTGATGCTTTTTGCCGGCGCTATGTGCGATGCCGGTGCCGTCACTGCGCGCCTGCTAGTTCCGGCCTACGCGAATCCTTGCTGCGGCAATGGCCCAGTCATGTGGTCCGGCATCATCGCGTTCGCGGCCGCCCAGCCAAAGGAGCTCGGCGTAATATTCAATCCGGCGAGCGGACCGGGAGGTGGGCCGGTCGATACGAATTATCTGAACAATGCCGGGCAAGGACCGCTGGCCGACCTGCTGGCAACAAGTGTACCGGTGTACGGCTATGTCGCGACGACTTACGGTGCCAAGACTCTTGCTGCGGCGCAGGCCGAGATTGCGCAGTATTACAGCAGCACCTACTGGCGCGGAAGCACGGTCCACCTTAGCGGCGTCTTCTTCGACGAAATGTCGAACGATCTTGCCAACGTGGCGTACTACCGCTCCTTGCGCGATGCTGTCCGTCAGCTCGACGCAAACGCCTACATAATCGGCAATCCGGGCGTCGGCGCTACAGTGAATCCGAGTGGCCAGGTCGTTTATACAGGAGACGACTACGCTACGGTGTTCAATGCGCTACTTGTCTACGAAGACTACGAGAGCTTGTTCGCGACTGGCTACACGGTTCCGGCTTGGACGAACACAAGTGGTGCCGCACAACTGGCGATGTTCGTGCACACGACGCCAACTGAGGTACGCATGCGTGTTGCGATGAGCCACGCGTTCAGCCGCGGTGCGGCCTGGCTCTATGTTACCGATGCAATCTTGCCGAACCCTTACGATATCTTGCCAGGTTTCTGGACGGCGGAAATCACGCTATTGCCAGAGCTGATCTTCGTTGACGAATTCGAGTAACTCGAACCTCAGCCATGTCCTCCATACAAGCGTGCGAATTGCCGGACGATGCCCTCCTCCGCAGATATCTGAGTGGAGGTGCCTACGCTGACTGTTACGTCACTGAAGTCGCCAGAGCGATTTCCCACGCCGAGTACGTTGATGCCTTCTACACTACTGCGGTGTTCAAGTTTGAGAGGCTGCTGCTATCGTGGTTCGTTGCGCGGCCGTCTACCGACGCACAGGCTGGAGAACTGGCCGCGGGAAAACGCACCTCATTCGCTGCTTGGAGCGTCGAGGCTCGCGAACCAGATCAGGTACTCTTGTCTGACTTTCAGGGCCGCACGCGGTCGTGGCTCATGAGTGCCACCGCCTCGAACAATCAAACCACGCGCCTTTTCTTCGGGTCTGCCGTTGTGCCCATCGTCAATCGACGCACAGGTGAGGCAAGAATGGGTTCCGCGTTCCGCGCGCTGCTCGGCTTCCACAAGCTCTACTCTCGAGTACTCTTGGGCGCGGCGGTCAATCGGCTGGTACGTTCCCGACCCACAGAGCAATAAAACACCAACAGGCTAAAGGGTTGATCGACGAGCGCGAACTCTCGACCCAATGCAGCTATTCGCGAACGGCAGCTTGGAGGCAATCGGTTATTTTCTGGAGCATCATGCGCGTCACGGCACGTCCACTACTGGACTAATTCCAATTCCACTTCAATAGGGTAATAATATGCGTACTCCAACTACTGCAGGGAGACGCTCATGGCTCGTCCATTCAAAGGGGAAGAATCGGTAGCATCGGCGCTGGCAGCGCTTAAGACGCCGACGACGGTAGAG
>JANXVS010000395.1 GCA_025351555.1 Pseudomonadota bacterium
CTCCGACATCTTCGCCAGTTCGATTTCCTTTTCCTTCTCAATGAAGGCGACGGGTACGTCGGCGGCCTTGTTGTAGGTCGGATTCATCGCCGCCACGTGCATCGCTACGCCACGCGCGAAGTCGGCATTGCCGCCCTTGGCTTCGACGAGCACGCCGATGCGTCCGCCGTGCAGATAGGCGGCGACCTGGTTGGCGCTGTCGATGCGCAGCATGCGCCGCACCTGGACGTTTTCGCCGACCTTGGCGACGATCGCGGCGCGGGCTTCCTCGATGGTTTCACCGGACGCCAGCTTGACTGCCTTCAGCGCTTCAACGTCGTGCGCGCCGGAAGCAAGCGCCGCCTTGGCGACGGCTTCGGTGAAGCCGAGGAAATTGCTGTCCTTGGCGACGAAGTCAGTCTCGGAATTGATCTCGACGAGCACCGCCTTGCTACCTTCTTGCGCCATCGCGATGCGGCCTTCCGCAGCAACGCGGCTGGCTTTCTTGTCGGCCTTGGCCAGACCCTGCTTGCGCAGCCATTCGATCGATGTGTCGATGTTGCCCTGATTTTCGACGAGCGCTTTCTTGCACTCCATCATGCCGGCGCCGGAACGCTCGCGCAGTTCCTTGACCATGCTTGCAGTGATTTCCATGGTGAACCTCTTGCTTGGGAGACGCGCCGGTATTGCGTGCGCGTCGTTGAATTTCAAATGATCATGCCGTTGGACGACAACGGCATGACTGTATGTTTCTCAGCGTCGTCATTTCCGCGCAAGCGGGAATCCATTTTGTTTTTCGCGAAGATCAAGATGGATCCCCGCGTTCGCGGGGATGACGGCCGGAAAGCGCGTGCTTACTCGGCAGCAGGCTTGGCTTCGTCGGCGTTGACGGCAGCCGCCGGCTTGGCGTCGTCAGCCTTGACCTCGGCCTTCGCGTCGTCAGCCTTGACCTCGGGCTTGCGCACAGGCGCTGGCGCACGGCGCGCCGGCGCCGCCTTCTTCGCGGCGGGCCTGCGCGTGCCGGGTTTGTCGCGGCGATCGCCACGGTCACGGTCACGGTCGCGGTTGTCATGCGCCTTCTTGGGCATGGGATTGCCCTCCGCATCGGTTTCCACGAACTCGTCTTTCTGCGCCGCGGCAAATTGTGGTGCGGCGGCCTTGCCTTCAAGGATCGCATCGGCGGCGGCGTGTGCATACAATTGTACGGCGCGGATCGCATCGTCGTTGCCGGGAATGGCGTAGTCGACCAGGCTCGGATCGTAGTTGGTATCGACCACGGCGATCACCGGAATGCCGAGTTTCTTGGCTTCCTTGACGGCGATGTCTTCATGGCCGATGTCGATGACGAACAATGCGTCCGGCAGGCCGTTCATGTTCTTGATGCCGCCGAGGGACTTGTCGAGTTTTTCCTTCTCGCGGATCAGGCCCAGCACCTCGTGCTTGACCAGTTTCTCGAAGCTGCCGTCGGTGGACATGGCTTCGATTTCCTTCAAGCGCGTGATCGAGGCCTTGACCGTGCGGAAGTTGGTGAGCATGCCGCCGAGCCAGCGCGCAGCGACATAGGGCATGCCGCAACGGATCGCTTCTTCCTTCACCGAATCGCGCGCCGAGCGCTTGGTACCTACGAACAGCACGCTGCCGCGCTTCTGCGCCAGGCCCGACAGGAAATTCATCGCGTCGGTGAACAGCGGCAGGGTTTTTTCCAGGTTGATGATGTGGATCTTGCCGCGCGCGCCGAAGATGTACGGCGCCATGCGGGGATTCCAGTAACGGGTTTGATGACCAAAATGTACGCCGGCTTCGAGCATCTGGCGCATGGTGACTTGAGGCATGGGAAACTCCAAACTAATGAGCGGCCACGAGTTGATGGTGTGGCGACGCTCGGGGTTGAACCTCCACGTATCCAACGCTGGCGACCTTTTGCGAGGCACCCCGACAGCGGTATCGATACGTGTGCGGATTTGGGCAAAACGCCCGGGCGGACTTGGGTTTGGGTTCCCGAGTCCGCATTTCGTCTGCGGGCCGCCCCTTACGAAACGACCGCGCGAAACCGTAGAATTGTACCTTGTCCGTCATGTCGCGGACAAGTCAGGTGATACTCAGGGCAAGTGAAATCATGCGCAGTCAAGAGAAAAACATGTCCGTCAGCATCAAAACCCCCGATCAGATCGAGCAAATGCGTGTCGCTGGCCGCCTGGCCGCCGAAGTGCTCGAGCTGATCGTGCCCCACGTCAAACCCGGGGTGACTACCGAGGAACTCGATCAGATCTGCCACGATCACATCGTCGGCGTGCAGCAGGCAATCCCCGCCAATGTCGGCTACAAGGGGTTTCCGAAGACGGTCTGCACATCGGTCAACAATGTGATCTGTCACGGCATTCCGAGCCATGCCAAGACGCTCAAGGACGGCTGGCATGGCGACACCAGCCGCATGTACTACGTCGGCGAGCCATCCGTGCTGGCCAAACGCCTTTGCACGGTCACGTTCGAGGCGATGATGAAAGGCATCGAACAAGTTCGTCCCGGTGCGACGCTCGGCGATATCGGCCACGCCATCCAGCAGCATGTCGAGGCGCAGCGTTTTTCGGTGGTGCGCGAATACTGCGGCCACGGCATCGGCACCATCTATCACGAAGATCCGCAGGTGCTGCACTACGGCCATCGCGGTGTCGGTCTGCGTCTGGAAAAGGGCATGACGTTCACTGTCGAGCCGATGGTCAATGCCGGCAAACCGCAGACGCGCCTGTTGCCGGATGGCTGGACCGTGGTCACCCGCGATCACTCGCTGTCGGCGCAGTGGGAACACACCATTGCCGTGACCGATGACGGCTTTGAAATCCTGACGCCCTGGCCAAAAGCAGCCTGACCTCGCCAAGGCGCTTTCCCGACAGCGCAACAACCTGCTCGTCGCGATGTGTTCGCATTGGCGTTGCTCCCGCGTGGCATGTGACAATCGTACGCACGCACGGGGGCGTCAGCAGCATGCCGATGGGTCAGTTTCCACACGTAGCGCAAAAGATGACGCCAGCGCAGCGGTGCCCCTTGTGAGCACCGCGTTCTTCGCCGAACTCAAACGCCGCAACGTCATCCGCATGGCGGGCCTGTATCTCGTCGGCGCGTGGCTGCTCACGCAGGTGACGAGCACGGTGCTGCCGATGTTCGATGCGCCGGCGTGGCTGCCGCGCAGCATCGTGATCCTGCTCGCGGTCGGATTCGTGCCGATGCTGATCTTCAGCTGGGTGTTCGAGTTGACGCCGCAGGGAATCAAGCGCGATGCCGAAGTGAAGCCGGAGGAATCAATCGCGCCGCAGACCGCGCGGCGCATGGATCGCTTGATCATCCTCGTGCTGATTTGTGCACTTGTGTACTTCGGCTTCGACAAGTTCGTGCTCGCGCCGCGGCGTGAAGCGGCACAAGCGGTTGCCGCGGCGAATCAAGTCGCGACGCAGAGCGCGTCAGCGACGGCCGGCAGCAAATCCATCGCCGTCCTCCCGTTCGTGGATATGAGCCAAAGCCGGGACCAGGAGTATTTCTCCGAAGGCATTGCCGAGGAGTTGCTGGATCACCTCGCTCAATTCACCGATCTTCGGGTGGCGGCGCGCACCTCGGCATTCCAGTTCAAGGGCAAGAACCTCGACGTCGCCGACATCGGCCGCCAGCTCAAGGTCGCGCACGTGCTCGAAGGCAGTGTGCGCAAGGATGGCGCGCGGCTGCGAATCACCGCGCAGTTGATCGACTGCACGACTGGTTACCACCTGTGGTCGGAAACTTTCGACCGTGATGGCGCCGACGTGTTCAAGGTACAGGATGAGATATCGACCGCAATCGCTACTGCGCTCGAGGCCAAGCTATCCGGTCGCCCGGTGACCGTGGCGGCTAAACCCGTCGACCCAGCCGCCTACGACGACTACCTGCAAGGGCGCGCGTACTTCGCCAAGCGCGTCGGCGACAACTTGCAGCAGGCGGTCGCGGCCTTCGACCGCGCCATCGCTCGCGATCCGACCTACAGTCCAGCGTACTCGGGCCGCGCATTCGCGCTCGATATCGGCGATGGCTGGTCACCCTGGCTAAAACCCGCGGTCGCGTTTGCGCAGGCGCGCGCCTCGGTGGATGAGGCGCTGCGGCTCGACCCGAACAACGCCGAGGCCTATCTGGTGCGCGGCAGCCTGACCGCAACATCGTTCGGTGCCTTGCAGGGTCGCGCCGACTACGAGCACGCCTACGCGCTCGCGCCGGGCAACGTCGACGTGCTCAACTTCTACGGTGACTTCCTCGAGACGGTCGGCGACTTGCGCGGCGCCGAACGCATGAAGAGTCAGGCGATGGCGCTCGATCCGCTGTTCTTCGTACACCCGATGAATCTGGCGGAGATCGTCGGCGCGCAAGGCCGCTTTGCGGAGGCGTTGGCCTTTGGCGACCGCGCGGTGGCGCTGGGTGGCGGGCAGTTTGGCGAGGAGCAGCGGTTCTGGGCCTTGCTGGCGCTGAAGCGTTTCGACGACGCCACGCGCTCGCAGGAACAGACCTGCAAGCTGGCTGGCGTCGACAGCCGCGGTTGCGTGACCCAGCATGCGGCACTGCTCGCGGCAGCGGGTCAGGCGCCGGCGGCGCAGCAGCTTCTCGTCGGGTTTCAGAAACGTGTCGCGCGTACGAGCTACGCCAGAGGCCGGGGTCTCGCGATGGTGTATGCCAACTACGTCACGGACATCGCCGAGGCCACGGCGGCGCAGCGCGAGTCGCTGCAGAACCTTGATTGGCCAATAACGGAAGCGCTGTTGCTGGGGCCACGCGGCGCGCGTTTACCCGAGGAGATCAGCCAGGACCCGGCTTGGCTCGCCGTCTGGTCCGACCCAAAACTGCGCGAGGTGATGGAGCTGTATCGCGCCAACCTGGCCGCTTTCCGGAAAGACAACTGAAATGTGGCTGATCTCATGAGCATGTTCGCTGAACTCAAACGCCGCAACGTCATCCGCATGGCGGGTTTGTATCTCGTCGGCGCTTGGCTGTTGACGCAAGTCGCCAGCACGGTGCTCCCGGCATTCGATGTACGGAGCTGGGTGCTACGCGCGCTGATCACCGTGTTGGCGCTTGGGTTTGTGCCGGCGCTGATCTTTTCCTGGGTGTTCGAGCTGACGCCACAAGGCTTGAAGCGCGATGCCGATGTGGCGGTCGGCGAATCGATCGCACCACAGACCGCGCGGCGTCTGGATCGCCTGATTATCGTTTTGCTCATTGCTGCGCTGGTTTACTTCGGCTTCGACAAGTTCGTTCTGGGACCCAGGCGCGAGGCGGCTCTGGTAGTGGCGACGAAGCAGTCGCTGGCAGCACCTGCCGTCGATGGCCAGTCGATTGCCGTGCTGCCGTTCGAAAGTCTTTCCGAAGACAAGTCGAACGCGTATTTCGCGGTCGGCATCCAGGACGAAATCCTGACGCGGTTGGCCAAGGTCGGCGCGCTGAAAGTCATCTCGCGCACTTCGACAGCACATTTCGCGAGCACGCCGGAAAACCTGCCGGAGATCGCACGCCAGCTCGGCGTGGCGAACATCCTCGAAGG
>JANXVS010000398.1 GCA_025351555.1 Pseudomonadota bacterium
CCTGCACGCGCTGGCCGAGCTTGCGCGTAAACCCGCCAAACCGCCGCGTTGGGTTCGCATCAGTGTGTTTGTCGCGCTGCTGTTGCTGATGACGATCTCGCTGGTCGGCTTGCGTCATGCGATGCGGCCCAAAATTTCGCCGAATGAGATGGCGATTGAAATACGGTTCATCGACGAAGCGCCGCCCGAAGTGCTACCCGAAGCGCTGCCCGAACCGCAGCCGTTGCCGGCGAGGGTTGTTGTGCGAACCACAGCTGCCAGACGGATCAAGCCTTCCGCCGCTGCGGCGCAAACGGTTTCGACGGTACCGGAGCCGGAGTCCGCGCCCAGCTATCGCATATTCAATCCTGATGGCAGCATCATCATCCCGCCGGCAGGCGTCAATAAAGGCATGCAAGCGTCATTCGTGCCGCAATCGACGGCGGCGTCACCCATCATGCACCACCAGCGTCCGCTGAAAGTACGACCGAATCATTTCGCCGGTAATTGGCAGGCGCCGGACGGCGAGACAATCCTCGGTTCGTTCGTGCGCGAGCATCTCACCTCCGACACCATCCAGTTCATGACGCCGTGGGGCACGCTGGTGAAATGCCGCGTCGTCGCCGTGATGGGTGGCTGCAGCTGGGGTCCGCCGCCCGTGTGGCAACCTACGCAGACATGGCGGCCGGCGTCGGCGCTGGACGAGGAATAGAAAAGGCGCGGCCTCCCTGTTTGAAACGAGGACCTTGGCTAACTGGCATATCGAAGTTCTTGCCAGCTACCGCTATGCCACGACAACTGAACGCGAGTGGCGGGTGAAAAAAATTGTACAAAAGTATAATAATTGCTTTTGCATACAACATAGCCTGAGCCGCAATGTGAAACCCGCTCACGCAGCTACTTTCTTTGGGTTTATAGCTTGCGCAGCAACTCCGCCATCAGTGGCAGTTTGCGTACACGCACGGTGGTTGCGGCATAGATCGCATTGGCCAGGGCCGGTGCCGCGCTTGGCACACCGATCTCGCCGGCGCCGCTCGGGTTTTCGGTCGATTCGACAATGTGTACTTCTACACTTTGTGGCGCCTGCACCATGCGCATCAGCGGATAATCCGGGAAGTTGTGCTGCTGCACTTGGCCATCCTTGACAGTGACCGCCAGATTCAGCGCCGTCGATATGCCATCGATCGTCCCACCCATCATCTGCGCCTGCAGGCCCAGCGGATTGATCACGCGGCCGACATCGACGGCGCAAACCGCGCGATGGATGTGCAGCTCGGTGCCTTCCATTGACACTTCAAATGCATGTGCCGCGTAGCCGCCGAAGGTGAAATGGCAGGCGATGCCGAGGCCGTGGCCGTCGTTGCGCTTTTCGCTCCAGCCGATCTTTTCGGCAGCGAGTTTGAGCACGCCAGCCAAGCGGCCGGTATCGAACCCGGGTTCGGCGGAACCTTCGTAGGCGATCTTGCGCGGGGACCCGAGCAGGTCCAGGCGCAATTGCACGGCGTCCTGTTGGGTCGCGATCGCAATCTCGTCGATAAAGCTTTGCACGGCGAATGCATGGAAGGTATGGATCGGTCCACGCCACCAGCCGCGCGGCATGCCCGAGGCGACGGGAAAGAACGTCTTGTCGAGATTGGCGACCAGCCCGGCAGGAAAATCGTCGGGCTCGATGCAGCCGATGTAGAGCGGCGCGGTCGCCATGTCGCTGTCGCGGTAGTTGCGCGGGGTGGCGGCGCAATGGTGCGACCAGGCGGTGATTTTCTTTTTCTTGTCCAGTCCGGCGCTGAGCGCATGCACGCCGAATGGGCGGTAGAAATCGTGCTGCAGGTCGTCGTCGCGCGTCCACAGCAATTTCACCGGCTTGCCGGCGGCCTTGCCGATCAGCGCGGCTTCGGCGACGAAATCGTTCTTCAGACGCCGGCCGAAACCGCCGCCGGCGCGGGGCAGGCGGATCTCGATCGCCTCGCGCGGCACGCCGGTGATTTCGTGAATCGTGCGCGAGGCGCCGCTGGGATTTTGCAGGCCGGCGATCAGCAACACCTTGTCTTTTTCCACGCTGATCATGGCGTTCGGCGGTTCCATAGTGGCGTGCGCCAGGAACGGCATTTCGTAGCGCGCGTCGACGCCGAAGTGCGCTACTTTGCGCGCCTGGGTGTAGTCGCCGTCCTTGCGCACGCTGAGGCCATCCGCGTTCTTGTCGAGCAGCGCATTGGCCTTGGTCGCCAGGGCGACGTTGGACTCGGCCGTCCACGGACCCGGCGTCCATTCGATCTTCAATTTGTCGCGGCCATTCAACGCGGCCCAGGTGTTTTCAGCGAGTACCGCCACGCCCGTGGCCAGCGGGCCATCGATCGCTGCGTCGGGTTTGGGTCCGGCGATCACGATCACATTCTTGACTCCCGGCACCTTGCGCGCCTCGGCGTCGTCGAGCTTGCCCAAGGTTCCGTCCAGATGTGGACAACGCAGCATCACCGCGACCAGGCAATCGGCAAGATAAGCGTCGATGCCGAATTCGGCGCGGCCGGTGACGATGTCGCGTGCATCCACGGTCAGTGTCGGCTTGCCGATGATCTTGAATTGGTCAGGGTTCTTCAGCGCGACCGGATCCTTGGGCGGGTCCAGCGCCGCTGCGGCCGCGGCCAGCGCGCTGTAACTCAGGCGGCGTCCGTCCGGCGCGATCACGTTGCCGGATTCGGTGTGCAGCTGCCCGGCCGGCAGATTCCATTGCGCGGATGCCGCCACCAGCAACAGCCAGCGTGCGACCGCGCCGGCTTCGCGTAGGTCTTTCCAGCCGCCGGGAATATTGTCGCTGCCGCCGGCGCCCTGGGCGCCGTACTTGTTCGACGGCCCGGCGTCGGTTTCAACGTAGCCGTAGGGCAGCTGCTCGACGCGCACATGACTCCAGTCCACATCGAGTTCTTCGG
>JANXVS010000419.1 GCA_025351555.1 Pseudomonadota bacterium
ATTGACGGTCGCGTTGGTGACCGTCGCCGACAGGTGACTGAACGGCAGCGCCGGTGTTGGCAAATTGCTGCCCGGATCATAAAAGCCCGAACCACCGATCGAGGTCGCTGCGATTACCACATTGCCAGTGCCGGCATTGAAGTTGATCGGCGTGCCCGCCGAGCACGTCGGCGTCGCCGGTGGCGGCGCCAGAAGATGACCCACGCGCACAGCGTAGCTGTTCAGCGCCTGGTTGTATTCCTGGATCGTCCATACGCTCATGTCGTCGAGCGGATCGACGACCGTGAACGAGTAATCACCCCAGCGGCGGCCACTGCCGCCGCCCGGATCAGATGGCGGATTATAGTTGCCCGTCGAGGTGCCAAATTTCACGACTGTCGTGCCCGGCACACCGGCCATCGTTCCAAGCGTATCGCTGGAAAGCCGGCCGGTGTAGGCCGGTGTGGCACCAGAGGGCGTGCCGGCGAGGCTGAACCCTATTACCGCATGGTCTTGTCCTGTGACCGTGATCGAAGGAATCCAGTATTGCAGCGCAGCGGCGCGCGTGGCCGGGTTGTCGTACACCGTTCCGGATTGCAGCACGGTGGGGGTGGTCGTCAAATTCTGGAATTCGTACCAGCGCGCGCCGTTGCGCGCCGTCGCGGCGGTACTGGCGACGCCGGCGGCGCTTACCCGAATATTATGCGCGGTCCATAAACGGCCATTTCGAATCATGGCCTGGAACAAGCGATCATCGAGCGAATCGAGGTTACCGTTGGCGCCACCGGTATTGCCGGAATGCTCTACCGGATTCGGAAAGCGCGTGGTCGACACTGTTACCAAAATATTCGCCGAAATCGTCGGGGTGAGCGAACCGGGATTGCTGATGCGCCGGAAATCGATTGCGCTGAAGACCGCGTTGTCGACGCCAACGAAATAACCTTCGGTCGCCGATGAGTCGAAATTATCGACACCCCGCGGCGTATACACCCCTGCCCCTGTCCCCGCTGCCAGATTGGCGAATGCGGTGACCACGATCGGGCCGGCTCCGAGTGCCGACGTTTTCTGGACTACATAACCATTGGTGCCGACGAAGCTGCCCGCGCTGGTGAACATATTGCAGCCGACATAGAGCGCGTTGACGTCGATACCCAGCGACGGGTAGTCGCAAAAGTTTGTGCCTGGATCGGCCTGGAAGAAGAAAAACGTCCACACAGTCGAGCCGCTGATCGTGCCGTTGCTGGCCGCGTCGCTGACGGCGACCATCCATCGATTCGCGGCAGTTGCCGAGCAGGTCCCCGTGGTACATGGCACGTCGATGATCGACATGACCCAGCGACCACTGAAGCGGTCGTAGCGGATTTGCGGATCACTGGTGAAGTTGAGAACCACCGGCGGGGTGACCGGCGTCTCTACTGAACTGAAGAAGACATCAGGATCGGCATTGATCACGCCGTCGGCCACTCCAGCCTTGGTAAACGAACGAATGCGGCCGTTGACGAACACGATGAACTGCGTCGGCCCAACCGTACCCATCGAATCTGGAGGAAAAGCGCCAGTGTCGGACAATGTGGCGCCGTCGAATGAATTGCTTGCCGAGTGGATGTTGGTTAATGGCGACCCGACTGCCTGGGCATTACTCGCCGGGAAGCGTGATGTGGCGGGCGCATTCGGGTTTTGCGGCAGGTTGCTGCGATCCGGATATACCAACTCGTGTTCGGGGCGTGGCCGCGCCGGTGGCGCGGCGGCCTGGCGCTGCATGATGGCGGCATTGCTTTCTGCAGTACCACCCGTGGTCGCAACTCTTTCCCCCGGAGTGCCCTTGTCGGCGATTGGCGCGGACGGGTCGTTGATTGCCTGCGCCGACAACCTCGTCGTTGGCGTCGCACTCAGAAAGCTTGCGCACACGATCAATAGCGCGCTCAGCAGCATATTCTTGCGTATCATTTTACACCCCGCTTGCTTGACCCATCCCAATACGTGAAACACCCCCGTCGCGACCCGCGAATTACGCGCGCGCGATCTTCAAGGTTTTCGACGTAACCCGTAGTAAGTCGAAACTACTTCAAGCGTTGTTCGGTTGCAAGCTAAAGCTGGCCAGATCAGTCCGATCATTTCCGAATGGTGTTGCTGAGCAGAATCACCCGGAACCGCTCGCCCATTTGCCCCGGCAAGGTCAATCGTTTGACTTCCTGCACCAGACGATAGCGCGCCATCTCATCGGCCGCCTCGGCGTAGGCGGCGGCAAAGACTTCATCCAATCCATGTTCGATCAGGAATTGCGCCTGCGAGAGGTTATTGTCAAGCGCAAATCCAGCTGCCAAACCGGCATCAGCCAGCGCATCGAAATCCACCCAAGCGGTGATGTCCTGCAGGCCGGGAAGAATCAGCGGATCGTTGTGCGCGCGATGCCGGTAATGGCAACGCAGGGTGCCCTCGCGACGCTGCGGGGCGTAATAGTCGTCGCGGGCATAACCATAATCGATAAACCAGGCCACGCCTTGTTCGTGCGATCGGGTCACTTCTGCAAACCACGGTGCCAGTAGCGGCCGGACTTCAGAGCAATAGGGCTGCGGCAAGGCAGCGATATTGACGCTCGTGTTCGCCACCGCTTCGCTCAGTGCCGCATCCGCCGGATGTTCGCGCCAGATAAACTCGCCCTGCTCACCCACCCCGACCGCGCGCGCGAACAAGCCCTCGTTGCGCAGCGCGAACAGGCGCGCCGGCAAGGCATCGATCACTTCGTTCGCGATCAGGCAGCCGCGCCATGGTTCCGCTGGCGGCACGTCGAGCCATTCGACGCGTTCTGCCAAATGTGCACAATGCAGCAGAAGTGTTGCGCGCTGGCGTTCGCGCAGATCGGCGCTGGTTTCCAGCAGACGATAACGCTGCGGTAACGCATCCAGGCGTTCCAGTTCCAGCAGCAACTGCACCGCCAGCGCCCCGCTACCTGGCCCGAGTTCAAAAATATCGCCGCGGGTTTCACGCAAGGTTGGCGCCAGCGCGCGTGCGAGGCAGCGCGCGAACACGAAGCCCAACTCCGGCGCCGTGACGAAATCTCCCGCCGCGCCGAACTTGGCCGCGCCGGCGCTGTAGTAGCCCAGGCCCGGCGCGTACAGGGCCAGCTCCATGTAACGCGCGAAATCCAGCGCACCGTTGGCGGCTTCGATTTCCGAGCGGATGAGCGCGGCAAGCCGCTCGCTATGCGCGCGTTCGTCGGGACTCGGCTCGGGTAATTCGACGCGCATGCTGGCAATATCCGCTCGTGGCTCAAAATCCTCGTCCCAGCGATCGGGTTCGATCGCAAAGGAAGAAAATGACACCAAACCCTTCCTCTCGCCCGGTTGCCTTGATTACCGGAGCAGCCAAGCGCATCGGCGCGACGATCGCGCGCGTGGTGCACACGGCCGGCTATGATCTGGCTCTGCATTATCGCCATTCGCGCGCAGAAATGGATGCGCTATGCATCGAACTCGAAGCAGCGCGCCCCGGCAGCACCTGCGCGATTCAGGCACAACTCGATGACATCGCGCAGGTCCCCGGGCTTGTGGAAAAGTGCATCGCGCGATTCGGACGCCTGGACGCGCTCGTCAACAACGCATCCACGTTCTACGCGACACCAGTCGGCGACGTCACGCCGACACAATGGAACGAACTGTTTGCGAGCAACGCGCAGGCACCGTTTTTTCTGGCACAAGCGGCGGCGGCGCATCTGAAGAGTTCACAAGGCAGCATCGTGAACATCGTGGATATTTATGCAGAGCGTCCCTTGCCCGGCCATCCCGTGTATTGCATGGCCAAAGCCGCATTGGCGACGATGACGCTGGCGCTGGCGCAGGAACTCGGGCCGGATGTGCGGGTCAACGCGGTCGCGCCGGGCGCGGTGCTATGGCCGGACGCAGGCAAAGACTACGTCGATCGCCAGGATCTCATCAAACGCACGCCGCTCAAACGCACCGGCACGCCGGAAGATGTGGCCACCGCAGTATTGTTTCTGCTGCGTGACGCAAAGTTCACAACCGGGCAAATTATCAAAGTGGACGGCGGCCGGTCGCTGGCGATTTGAGCGGCTCGAATCAAAGGGCGCAGTGGATTCCGGCGTCTTCGCGACACTCGCGCCACAACTGTGCAATGGTTTTTCCCGACACTGGATGCGACACGTCAGCGGCAATATCGGCGAGCGGCTGCAACACAAAGGCGTGCTTGAGTTCCGAACGCGGAATTTCCAGATGGCCCGGCCCGTTCACGATGCGATCACCGTACAGCACGATATCCACGTCGAGCGTACGACTGGAAAAACGCGGCGCATCGCGGCGTCGGCCGTGGCGATCTTCCAGCACGCGCAGCCAATCGTTGAGTGTCTGCGGATCCAGATCGCTATCCAGACCCACGGTCGAATTGAGAAAATCCGGGCCGTCGAAGCCAACTGCAGCGTAACGATAGGCCGGTGAAACCAGAATTTCCCCAAAGCGTGCGCGCAATTCATCAAGCGCAGCGCGCAGATGTTTCTGCGGCTCGATATTGGACCCGAGACTGAGATAAGCGCGCGTCATTGCGCCGGCTTTTGCCCGCGTTCGATCGCAACGCCCACCGCCTTCGAGCCGGTCACCGCCCCGGGTTTGGCCAGTTTCAATCGTAGCCAGGTGACGCCAAATTCGCTTATCACAATTTCAGCGCAGCGTTCGGCCAGCGTTTCCACAAGTTCAAAATGGGAAGATTCCACAAAGGCAATGAGGCGTTTGCTCACTGCCTTGTAGTCAAGCGTATCTTCAATGCGATCGCTGGCCGCGGGTTTGCGGTTATCGAAGGCCATTTCCAGATCGAGCGCAACGACCTGACGGATCTTGCGTTCCCAGTCATAGATGCCGATGACGGTTTCGATACGCAGATCTTCGATGAAGACAATATCCATTCCAAGCTTCCTGTCGTTCACGCAATTGCCGGCAGCGTTTCCAGATCCCAGCGCGGCGTTACCTTGATTTCGGGGCCGTCGTGCAGGCCGGCTTGCAGGCGCAGCGCACCCGCGAGCGCGATCATGGCACCGTTGTCGGTGCAGAATTCCAGGCGCGGAAAATACACGCGGAAGCCTTCACGTTGCGCCACATCAGCCAATTGTGCGCGCAGCCTGCGATTGGCGCCTACGCCGCCCGCGATGACGAGGCGCTCGCTGCCGGTGGCCTCAAGTGCGCGTCGACATTTGATCACCAGCGTATCGACGATGGCTTCCTCGAACGCGCGCGCGACATCGGCTTTCGCGGCCGGATCGTCGGCATGCGCCCGATACGCAAGCATTACCTGGGTCTTGAGTCCGCTAAAGCTGAAATCCAGACCCGGCCGATCCGTCATCGGCCGCGAAAACTTGAATCTTCCCGAGCTGCCGGACTCGGCCAGTTTTGCCAGCGCCGGCCCGCCGGGATACGGCAGGCCCATCATCTTGGCAGTCTTGTCGAAGGCCTCGCCCGCCGCATCATCGAGCGTATCGCCAAGCAGTCGGTAACGGCCAATCGCGGCGACTTCCACGAGCATTGAATGCCCGCCTGAAACCAGCAACGCGACGAATGGCGGTTGCGGCGGATCGGGTTCAAGCAGCGGGGCAAGCAAATGCCCTTCCATGTGATGCACGCCGATCGCCGGAATATCCAGCGACCATGCCAGCGCACGCGCGGCGGAGGCGCCGACGAGCAGCGCGCCGACCAGACCAGGCCCGGCGGTGTAGGCCACGCCGCGCAAATCGCGCATTGCCAGTCCGGCATCAGCCAGCGTTTGCCGGATCAACGGAGTCAGCTTGCGCACATGATCGCGTGAGGCCAGCTCTGGCACCACGCCGCCGTAATCGGCATGCATGGCGATCTGGCTGTACAGCCTATGCGCCAGCAAACCGCGCTCGGGATCGACGCATCCCGAATCAAAGACGGCCACCCCGGTTTCGTCGCAGGAAGTCTCGATGCCCAGCACCGGACCGTGGACTTTATCGGGATGTTTTGCAATTTGCTGGTTCTGCACGGTAAAATACGCGGCTCGGCCCCTCAGAGGGCTAAAGTGTACCAGCGGAGCATCCATGCCAAACGTCAAAGTTCGCGAGAACGAACCCTTCGAGTTCGCCCTGCGCCGTTTCAAACGCACCTGCGAAAAGGCCGGCGTGCTGGCTGAAACGCGCAAACGCGAGTTTTACGAAAAGCCGACCCAGGAACGCAAGCGCAAGGCGGCAGCGGCGGTCAAACGCCATCTGCGTCGTGTCGGCCGCGACGTGACCAAGCGTCAGCGCTTGTACTAAGCCGCATATTTTTCAGCTGTTTCTGCGGGCCGGTGTTGCGCGAGTGACACCGGCCTTTGCGTTTCCGGTTTCGAGATGGTGCCATGACCCTCAAAGACAAGCTCATCCAAGACATGAAAGTCGCGATGAAAAGCGGCGACAAAGAGCGCTTGGGCGTCATCCGCCTGATCAATGCCGGGATCAAGCAGCGCGAAGTCGACGAGCGCATCCTGCTGGATGACACCCAGGTTCTGAGCGTGCTGGAAAAGGCGCTGAAGCAGCGCCGCGACTCGGTATCCCAGTTCCAGGCCGCCGGCCGCACCGATCTGGCCGACAAGGAAACCTTCGAGATCGGCGTGATCCAGTCCTATCTGCCGGCCCAGTTGAGCGCGGAAGAAGTCGCCGCCATCGTCAGCGCGACGATTGCCGAAACCGGCGCCACCGGCCCCAAGGACATGGGCAAGGTCATGGGAATGGTGAAGCCCAAGGTTGCCGGTCGCACGGATATGGGCAAGTTGTCGGAATTGATCAAGGCACGATTGAACCAGTAGGTTCGTCGTCTTTGACACCGCGCACGCGCGCCGGGTTTTCCAGCGCGCGTTCTCTGGCCTACCAAACCTCGCAACGATCCTTGCCCTGCCGCACCATCGGCGCATCCGCCTTGCACTGGAATGCTTGCTGGAACGCCGGCAGATTCGACAGCGGACCGTTCACGCGATACTTGGCAATCGGGTGCGGATCGCCCTGCACCATGGTGCGCTGGGTTTCAGGCCGTATCTGGTCGCCGCGCCACTGCCCCCAGGCGATGAAGAATTGCTGTTCGGGCGTAAAGCCATCGATGGTCGCTTCCGCCGGCTTGCCTTCGCGCGACTTCTTGTACGCAAGATAAGCGAGCTTCGCGCCGCCGAGATCGCCGATGGATTCACCGAGCACCAGCTTGCCGTTGTGATGGATGCCAGGTTCGATGAAGTAACTCTCGAACTGGTTCACCACGCACTGGCCTCGCGCCTGGAATTTTTCCTTGTCTGCGGGCGTCCACCAGTTACTCAACTTGCCTTGGGCATCGAACTGCGCACCCTGGTCGTCGAAGCCATGGCTGATCTCGTGGCCGATGACCACGCCAATCGCGCCGTAGTTCACTGCGTCAGTCGCACCCACGTCGAACGCGGGCGGCTGCAGGATGCCGGCCGGGAACACAATCTCGTTGAGGAACGGGTTGTAGTACGCGTTGGACGTTGGCGGCGTCATGCCCCAGCGGCCGCGGTCGACGGGTTTGCCAATCTGCGTGCGCCCATCCGTCACGTTCCAGCGCGAGGCCGCGACCACGTCATCCCAATAGGAATCGCGCCCAACCACCACGCCAGCGTAATCCTTCCACTTGTCCGGATAGCCGATCTTCGGATTGAAGGTGGATAGCTTCTCCAATGCCTTCTGTTTCGTTTCGTCGCCCATCCAGTCCAGACCTTGGATCGTATCCTTCATCGCCGACAGGATGTTCTTGACCATGTCCTGCATGCGCGCCTTGGCCTCGGGTGGAAAGTATTTTTCCACGTACTTGCGGCCGAGGGCTTCACCGAGCTGAGTATCGGTGGCTTCGGCACAGCGCTTCCAACGCGGCTTCATCTCGGTCGCGCCGGTCAAGAATTTGTTGAACGCGAAGTTCTCCTCCACAAATTCTTTTGCCAGCGAGTCCGCCGCCGCGTTCAGCACCTGCCACTCCAGGTACGTTTTCCATTGTGTGACTGGCGTGGATTTGAGTTCGTTTTCGATCGCCTGCAAAAACTTCGGCTGGGTCACGTTGACGTCGTTGCGCGGCATCTTTGCTGCATCGAAATAGGCAGTCCAGCCAAAATCCGGAGTGAGCTTGGTCAAATCGGCGAACTTGGTCTTGTGATCCTGCTGGCTCGGATCGCGCAGCGCCACGTTATCGAGCGAGGCTTCGGCCAGGCGTTTCTCGAATGCGAATACCGTTGCTGAATCCTGCTTGGCCGTTGCGGGCTTTGCACCCGCCAACTCGAACATCTTCGTCACATGCACCGCGTATTTTTTGCGTGCCTCAACGAAGCGCGCCTCAGGCTTGAGGTAGTAATCGCGATCCGGCATTCCCAATCCGCCCGCACTCAAGTGCGCGATCACCTGGGTCGGGTCATGCAGATCCTGCGCCGCGTAAAGGCCAAATGGCACGGCAATACCCAAGTCATGTAGATGGCCAATCGTCCGTTGCACATCCTCCTTGATCTTGAATGAACGAACTTCATCCAGCAGCGGTTGCACTGGCTTCGCACCCAGTTTGTTCACCTGGGTTTCGTCCATGCATGCGGCGTAGAAATCACCCGACAGTTGATCCGGGCTGCCCGCAGGCGAGTTTTTCAGCGCCGCCATTTCGGTCAGGATGTCGCGCACATGTTCCTTGTTGACCTCGCCGGATTCCCAGCGCTTGCTCCAGCGATCCATATAATCCGGGATCGCATGGTTCGCGCGCCAGGTGCCGTTGGCGAATTCGAAGAAATCCGTGCAGGCGGCGGCGCTGCGGTTGATGTCGCTCGCATCGATGCCGTGCGCGGCGTAAGCCGAACCGGTGATGCTGGCGAGAGTGATGGCGAGAGTGATGCGGTTGATGCGCATGGCGGTGGTGCTCAGGTGGTGATTGACCTCAAGAGCATAGCCAAAGCCACATCACCGCGACATGGGCCGAACGGCACTCCCGCAGCACAAACAAAAAACCCACCGCGAGGGTGGGCTTTTTGCTTATTGGCTGGGGGACTAGGGCTCGAACCTAGATTAACGGTGTCAGAGACCGTTGTCCTACCATTAGACGATCCCCCAATTGGGCAGGATCGTATCTCTGACTTCGCAACGATCCAGTGACGCTGCACTGCGACCCGTGGGGCCGCAGTACAAATATACAATTAACGCTTGGAGAACTGGGTAGCGCGGCGGGCTTTGTGCAGGCCGACCTTCTTGCGCTCGACTTCGCGTGCATCGCGGGTCATGAAACCGGCTTTGCGCAGCGGACTTTTCAGCGCCTCGTCGTATTCGACCAGCGCGCGGGCGATACCCAGACGGATGGCGCCGGCCTGGCCGGTATTGCCGCCGCCTTCGACGGTGACCATGATGTCGAACTTCTCGCCCATCTTGGTCAACTCGAGCGGCTGGCGCACGATCATGCGCGAAGTTTCACGGCCGAAGAACTGGTCGAGCTGCTTGCCGTTGACGACGATCGCACCCTTGCCCGGGCGCAGGAACACCCGCGCGGCGGAGGATTTGCGACGGCCGGTACCGTAATTCTGTTGAGTCGTTGCCATATTAAACGTCCAATACTTGCGGCTGCTGGGCGGTGTGCGGGTGGTTCGGGCCTGCGTACACTTTGAGCTTGCGGTACATGGCACGACCCAGCGGATTCTTCGGCAGCATGCCCTTGACCGCGATCTCGATGACGCGTTCCGGATGCTGGGCAAGCAGATCTTTCAGCGCGATCGACTTGATATTGCCGATGTAGCCGGTCACATGGTGATAGATCTTGTCGTCCATCTTCTTGCCGGTGACGGCGATCTTCTCGGCATTGACGACGACGAGATAGTCACCCGTATCGCAGTGCGGCGTGTAGATCGGTTTATGTTTGCCGCGCAGACGGCGCGCGAGTTCGGTCGCCAGGCGACCCAGCGTCTTGTTGCTGGCGTCGACGATGAACCAGTCGCGCTTAACCGTCTCAGCCTTGGCGCTGATCGTATTCATTGGGAAACCCTGTGCCGAATGGGCATGGAAGTGGAACGAAAGACTGCCAAGAATATCGGAAGGCAGTGCGTGGTGCAAGTCCGGGCGGCCTCCAAAACGCCGTGATGCCGCCTCCGAACGAGGCTTGACGCCACGCATGGCGGGGCCGACAGTGGCCGATCATCCACTGTTGCGAATCTATGTCCATTGTACTGGTCTTCGGCGCCAGCGGCTCGGTCGGGCGCTTTCTGCTGCCGCAGCTTCAGCCGCAGCATCGCGTGATCGCGGTGAGTCGCACATCGCGCGCGGCGGGCTGGATCGCAGGCGACCTGAATGACCAATCCATTGCATGGCCGCAGGCAGAAATAGCGATCAGCGTCGGGCCACTGGATGCCTTTGCCGCCTGGCTGCAGCGATATCCGGCAACGACCCTGCGCCGGGTGATCGCGCTGAGTTCCATGAGCGCCGAGAGCAAGCGTGAGTCGGCCGATCCACACGAACGCGCCTTGGCCGAATGCCTACGTGTGGCGGAATC
This sequence comes from Pseudomonadota bacterium, assembly GCA_025351555.1. GTDB lineage: Bacteria > Pseudomonadota > Gammaproteobacteria > Xanthomonadales > Rhodanobacteraceae > Rudaea. The sequence continues at coordinate 10,482 of JANXVS010000419.1, forward strand.
GCTGGTCATCCGTATAGCAGTTCAGCGCGAAATCGCGTGCACGGTGTTCCGACCGACCCTGATTTATGGCGCCGGCACGGATCGCAGCCTGGCTCCGATCGCCCGTTTTGCCCGGCGCTGGCGGATCTTGCCCGTACCGTTGGGCGCCCGCGGCTTGCGCCAGCCCGTGCATGCGCAGGATCTGGCCGGCGCCTGCGCCGCTGTAATGTCCAACTCCGCCACGTTCGGCAAGATCTATGCACTCGGCGGCGGCGAACGTCTTTGCTTCAATGCGATGCTGATGCGTCTGCGCGATGCTGTGCCGGGCTTCGTTGTGCCGCTGCCGTTGCCGTTGATCGCGTTGCGGCTGGCGGCACGTTGGCAACACGGCTCACTCTTCAGCGCATCAGCCGTAGCGCGCCTGCGCGAGTCCTTGATCGCCGACAACGCCGATGCCGCTGGCGACTTCGGTTATGCGCCGGTCGTTTTCATCGCCCGCGATGTGTTGTCGAGCTGATTTGCGAAAAAATATACCTGATTAGCTTCGTTCCTCAGCCAGCGGTCGCGTGATTTGAGACGGCTGCGGGAGATGGTAGCACCCACATTCGGTATGGAGGTGGGTCATGGGGATGAACCAAGTACAGTTCCAG
>JANXVS010000424.1 GCA_025351555.1 Pseudomonadota bacterium
GTGCGCCACCGCACCACGCGCACACGCAATTGTGTTTCGCGGCCCACCTTCCTCGGCCTGGCTTTCAAACTAATCGAGGAAGCCGAGAAATCCTGGCGCCGCATCAACGGGGCCGACAAGATCGAACTGTTGTTGAAGGGCATTGCCTTCAAAGACGGTGAACCGGTGCAAGACGATCTACCGGCTCAGCAGAAACTCGCCGCCTGAGCATCCCATACCTCAGACCAGCCATACACCAGATTTGACTTTATCTCCTGAATTACTGATCGCGATGATGCGGCCATCCTGCAGCAGCACGTCGCTCGCGCCGCCGAGCGTTGCACGTTCGCTGTCGAACACGCGCGCGTTGTGAATCAGCGTCGTGCCGGCCAGCGGATGCGCCAGGCGCTGCTGCATCGCGACGAGCAATTCTTTCTCGGCCGCCTTCTGCTGCGTTTCCAGCGCGGCGCCATTTTTTTCAAAGCCTTCCTCGATCAGTTGCAGGAAGCCGGGGAAGATGAAGGCGAACAGGCGCGGGGTCGCGTCCGTGGTCGCCCAGGCGATCGTCGGCGTGAAGCCTATGCCGGTCAGTGCGACCAGTTGCACTTTGCGCTTGTCGGCGCCGTTGGTCACGTCGGCCTCGCCGATCTTGCGCATGGTCAGCATGCCGCTCGGAATCAGCGGCAACTTGCCGTCGCTGCGTTTGGCCAGCGCCGCGAACGCGACCGAGAAACTCTCCGGCGTGCCACCGAGCGGCGTGTACAACGCCGAGCCGGCAACGTCCTGCTCGCCCTTGTCGGAAGTTGATTTCCACGTCGCCTTGTCGCCGGCGCGCGAGAATGTCTCGTCAACCGCCGCGCCGAACGTCGATGTGCCGGCGACGTGGTAACTGATGAACGTACCGTCCTTGCCAAGCTTGAATTCTTCCTTCAGCTCAGGCCCGCGGCCGTTGTCCTTGAAGATGAACTCGACCCGCGTCGTGCCGTCTCCATCGCGCGTGACCCATTCGTGCCCCGCCTTCGTCGTACCGCCATTGACCAGGGCGACGTAGCGCGTGGTATCAGCCGCGTTTTCGGCACACAGTGCGGTGCCGGCGAGCATGGACAGCCATAGAGCAAGAATCGCTTTCATGAAATTTCCCAGAGGTGAAGAGGCGAGTTTGAGCGTAGCAGACGCAGCGTGCCTGTTTTTGCGGGCCGCGGCGTGTGGCGGGAGTCATGGGTGGGAAGTGCGCGATAATGGTACGGGCCGGCGTACTAAGGGCAAGCGAAATGTTCTCTGACCCCGTTTTCCGCAGCAGTGAGAGCACGCGCTGCGAAAAATGGTGCAAAAAATGGGTCAGAGAACACTTTTGTGGCCGGGAAATGTTCTCTGACCTATTTTTCGGCTGCATGATCTGGATCAATACGCCTCGCGCCAATGTCGGCAGAATCAACCTTTGGCGTTTCTCGGAGAGGACTTCCGCAATGAGCCCGACTGAAACGGAAACAAGCCTGTTCGATCTTATCGGCGGCGTGCACGGCCTGACGCGTATGGTCGGCCAGTTTTATGCGCGCGTGCTCGGGGACCAGGCCTTGCGCCCTCACTTCGAGAGCGTGCCGCTGGACAAGCTGTACCGCATGCAGCTCGAGTTCTTCTCGGCCGCGCTCGGCGGACCGACCGACTACAGCGGTCGCACATTGCATCATGCGCATCAGGGGCGAGGCATCTCACGCGAGCACTTCCAGGCGTTCGTCGAGCACCTGTTCGAAACGTTGAAAGACTTCCCCCTTAGCAACGACCAGCGCTACGCGATCATCGCGCGCATCAACACCTACGCCGATGACGTCATCGGCAATAGCGCCGCATCAAGCGGCTAGCGTTGCGTCTCTGTGGTCGCCAAGACACCCGATCGAACAACAAGCGGGGTCGGTCCCCTTTTACGCTATGCCCGTGCGGCTGCAGTCATTCGATGTCAAGTAGCGCAGGCGGAGTTTCCGCGAACACAACTGAATGAACCTGACTCCTTTCGGTCTAGCTAGCCCTTTCGGCGTAGCGCCTGATTGACCACTTTGCGGATCAGGCTCGGATAGTTGATGCCGGCCTTCAGCGCCGACTGCGCCAGCTCATCGTCCTTCGCGATGCAGGGATTGACATTGGGTTCGACCACGTAGATCTGGCCGGCTGCCGTCACCCGTAGATCGAAGCGGGCATAGCTGCGCAGGTTGAGTGCGCGATAGGCACGCTTGCAGATATCGGCAATGCGTTTCTGCAGTTCCGGTTCCAGCGTCTTTGCGAAATGGTTCTTGATGCCCCAGCGCTTGCGATAGGTGTCGTCCCACTTGGCTTTGTAAGTGGCGATGCGGGGTTCGTCTTCGGCCATCTGGCCAAAGGTCATCTCGCGTGCGGGCAACATTCGCAACGCACGGTCGCCGATGATACTGACGTACAGTTCGCGCCCGTCGATGTACTCTTCGGCGATCGCATCCAGACTCATGCGTTCGTGGATCATCTCGACGCGGGCGACGAAGCTTGCTTCATCGTCGACGATCGAGGCCTGCGAAATGCCGCGCGAGGCTTCTTCGGTCAACGGCTTGATGATGCACGGCAGCTTCAATGTTTTGGGAAGCCACACTTTGTGGCCGCGATAGAAGGTATGGAATCGCGGCGTGCGCACGCGGTGGAAGCGCAGGATCTTCTTGCTCAGCGCCTTATCGTTGCACAGGAACAGCGCACTCGAGCTGGCGCCGGTGCAGGGGATGCCAAGCAACTCCATCGTCGCGAGGATGTTCTTGTCCCAATGCGTGACATCGTGGAAGGTGTCGCAGAGGTTGAAGATCACATCCGGGTTGACGTCGCGAACGGCATCCAACAGCGGCCTCACGTCGTCGAACAGGCTGAGGCGGTGCACGTCGTAGCCGCATTCGAGCAGCGCCTGATAGACATCGTTCTCGGTATAGCTCCCATCCGGATCGGCGAATTCCTCAGCGAAGTCGTAGCCGGGCTTCACCGCATACGGCAGGTCGAAGACCATCAGCACACGAGTCATGCTCAGAGCTCCCCGCGCAGGCGCGTCGTGTAGCGATAGTTCATCATCAGCGTCGTGAGATAGGTCGCAAGCTGCAACACCGCCACCGTGTCTGCATCCTCGGTGACCAGGTGCAGCGCGCGGCTGCGCTGGAGAACCGCCTTGTACACCTCGTTGACCATGAAGCGTCGCTCGCCGGTCCAGTTCGACACCGTGGTCAACAGCGCCTTGCGATTTGATTGCAGCAACTTGGCGACCGGGCGCCGCGTCTCGTTTTTGGCGTTGCCTTCGCTGAACATGCGGCGCAGGTTGGCATCGTGGAATTCCGGAAAATCCTCGGCTTCGGTGATCCGGCGCTTCTGGTAATAGCGCCCGAGCGTGCTGCGGACCGTCGTGACCTTCCACAACTGGCGACCGGTAGCGCGCAGCGGCGGCTTGCCGGCGATGCTCGCCATCAGCTTGTCGACGAACAGCAGCTTGTCGAGCGCCTTCCAACCGGCGTATTTGCTGCGCCAGTCTAGGCCCGGCGTCAGCCAGACCGCGAAGGTCTCGACGAAATCCTCGTCCGGGTGGTACTGCGCGTAATAATAGTCGAGGTGGCGGACGAAGCTCTTGCTGTACGGGCGGAAACGATACGTTTCGCCGTAGGTTTCAGACGGATGTCCGAACACGCGCTGCCAACTGCGCTTGCGATTCAGACCATACGCATAGGTCAACGCATGTCCGGCCTCATGGCGCAGCAGCTTCATGCACCACTCGTGGTTATCACCTTCGGCCTCCAGCAGCATCTTCTTCTGCAGCTTGATCAGCCGTGGATGCGCCAGATAGAAAGGGATGCCGATCACTGGCTCGTTCTCCGGTGTCAACCATTCGTCGGCAAGATAGCAGCGTGGTTCGAACGGGATATTCCTTGCCTTGAACTCGTCATACAACTGCGCGATGCACGCCTCCAGCCACGTCCTTTCGATCCGCAACGGCAGTTCCGACAGACGCAGGCCGAGCAGTTGCTCTTCGGGAATCGTCGCAAGATCGATCGCCGGCTTCGCAGTCGGATCGATTCGGGCGTTCGCTGCATCCTGTTCGGTGGGCATTTCGCTTCGTCCTCCACGCGTAGGGCTACTGCGCCTGCCTGGCAACCATCATCCGTGGGGAAAGTGTACTCTGACCCCTGTTCTTCTATTTTCCCTACCCCATCTCCGCGATCTCGACTGACGCCTTGCGTGCGCCAAGTACCGCACCGATGGAAGCGCCGATGACCGCTGCGATCGCCAGCCACTGGAATGCAGTCAGGTGCTCGTCGAGGAATGCGAGGCCGAGTAGAGCGCCCATTGCTGGCTCGACGCTCACCAAGATGCCGACGGTGCGCGCCGGCAGCCGCGTCAGCGCGTGCATCTCCAGCGAATACGGCAGCGCGGAACTCAGCACCGCGACTCCGAGCGCGAACGGCAACGCAGAGAGAGTGAACAGCGCGGCGCCAGCATGCATCACGCCGACCGGCACTGCCACGAGCGCGCCGATCGCGGAACCCAGCGCTACCGCGTCGCCGCCAAAGGCTGCGCCGGCGCGGCGGCCGAGCAGAATGTAGGTGGCCCAGCCGACCGCGGCGGCCAGCGAGTACAACACGCCCACGGGATCTAGCGCCTGTGTTTGCGTGCGCCACGGCAGCAGCAGCGCGAGCCCAGCCACCACCAAGCCAACCCACAGGAAATCCAATGCGCGGCGCGAGCCGAACAGCGCGATCGCGAGCGGCCCGAGGAATTCCAGTGCCACCGCAATACCGAGCGGAATGGTGCGCAATGCCATGTAGAAGCAAAGGTTCATCACGCCGAGAGTGATGCCGTAGCCCCACAGCGAAGCCCAGTCGTGCCGACCGGAGAGGCGCCGCCACGGCTGCCGCAGCAGCCACAGGATCAGCGCACCCAAACCGAGGCGCATCGCGGTGGCGCCCTGCGCGCCTACCAGTGGAAACAGTTGCTTGGCCAGCGCCGCACCGAACTGGAACGAGAGCATGCCGAGAAGCAGCGAGCCGACCGGCAGCAGAGGTGGGGCGGAGCGTGGGGACATAGCGCAGATACTACGATGGGCGCAGGGCACGTCATCATCGCTGCATGCAGCGGCAATGACCAGCGTTCCACGTGTCGCGAACGTAAAGCCACTTCCCGTTTTCTTTCTTCGA
>JANXVS010000426.1 GCA_025351555.1 Pseudomonadota bacterium
GCGAGCGCAGCCGCGCCCATGCGCGTCATGATGCGCATATTGGCGACGACGTAGGGGCTGTCGGTAATCTCCACGCCGCAGCGCGACAACGGCGAATCGATCGGGCCCATGCAGTAGGGAATTACGTAGAGCGTCCGCCCCTTCATGCAGCTGGCGAACAGGGCGTCGATCTTCGCGTGCGCTTCGGCCGGATCCATCCAGTGATTGTTCGGGCCGGCATCGTCCTTGTTCTGCGTGCAGATAAAAGTCAGGTGCTCCACGCGCGCCACATCCGACGGATTGGAGCGATGCAGGTAGCAGTTCGGATGCGTGCGCGGATTCAGCTCGACCAGATCGCCGCTGATCAACATCAACTCGACCAAGGCATCGTATTCGGCCTCGGAACCATCGCACCACTGCACATGGTCGGGTTGGGCCAGGCGGGCAACATCGTCCACCCAGCGGTTCAGCGCTTCAAACTTGCTTGCCATGAAAATCCTCGCGCGACGCGCAATTAGGTATTGTAGTTTGCAAAACCGGGCATCCTGCCGCGGTTTGCAATAAACGGTCGCGGCAAAGCCGCGCCACGTTTACCGCATCAAGCACTTGTGTGCTTGATGCGACGGCACATCCTTGTGCCGGAGTGGTTTTTCAAACCACTCAATCAATATCAATCGAATGACCACAAATCCGGCGAGCACTACGCTGGAATCAGCGTTGCGATCACGTGCTCGACGTAGGCGTCGAACTCGGCATGATCCAGCCGCGGCATGCCCAGCTGCAAGGTCAACTGCAGAAATCCGACATAGGCCGCATACGCCAGCCGCGCGCGATGCAGCGCCTGGCGCCGTTCCATCCCGATCTGACGATAGGCCCGCGCCAGAAAATCCATACGCCGCTGCGAAACCCTTTCCATCACCGGCTGCACCAGCGGGTGATCCAGCGCTTGCAGCAGGGCTGAATAGATCACATGCGAACGCGCCTCCCGTCCGCTGCGACGAAACAATTCGCCCAGACGCTCGCGCGGATCAGCGATCGGCTCGACTTGGCCGAAGACGTGATCGGTATCCTGCCGCTCCCAACGTTCCAGTGCCGCCTTGAGCAGCGCTTCACGGGTAGGGAAATGCCAATAGAAGCTGCCTTTGGTTACGCCAAGCTGGCGCGCCAGCGCTTCGACGGCGACCGCGCCGACGCCTTGGGACGCGATCAGATCGAGAGCGCCAACCTCCCAGTCGGCCGCGCTCAGACGGGTGCGTTCGAATTTTTCCACGACATGCAACATGCGTGCATGGTAGCTTCTTGACGCGGGCCGGGTGAAGCTCGACTTTCGCTGCAATGCAGCAAATCCTGTTTGATTGACAGCTCCAAAATACCTCACCATACTCTTGCGTATGGTAGCACTGCAAGCCTCTCGACACCTGCCTGCGACGCAAGCAATCGCATTCGATCTACGTGCGCACGACGGCTTGCGTCTTGCGATTGAAGCGCGCGGCGACCCCCAAGCGCCGGCGCTGGTATTAGCCCATGGCTTTGGCCAGACCCGCCACGCCTGGGACGCAAGCGCGATAGCGTTGGGGGCTGAGGGTTGGTATTGCCTGACCGCTGACGCACGTGGCCACGGCGAAAGTGGTTGGCGCGAAGACGGCCTGTACGATTTCGCGCAGTTTGTCGATGATCTCGCCCTGCTGGCGCGGCACGCGGCGCAGCCGCCCGCTCCAGCGTTACCGATACTCATTGGCGCTTCAATGGGTGGTCTGCTCGGGTTGATCGCGCAGGCCAAGCATGCTCCATTCCGCGCCTTGGTCCTGGTAGACATCACCCCGCGCTGGGAGGCCGCCGGAGTCGAACGCATTCTCAACTTCATGCGCGCGCACCCGCAAGGTTTTGCAACGCTGGAGGAAGCGGCCGCAGCGATCACGCTGTACCTGCCGCATCGCACGCCGCGAAAATCGCCAGATCGCCTGCGCCGGATGCTGGTGTCGCACCCGGACGGCCGCCTGCGCTGGCATTGGGATCCACGCCTGCTCGAGCGCGTCGCCGCCGACAGCGAACGCCAACAGACGCGCCTGCTCGAAGC
>JANXVS010000488.1 GCA_025351555.1 Pseudomonadota bacterium
CGTGGTGCCGTGCAGGACGCCAGTGGCGAACGCCTCGCGGCCGAGCAGGGCGTTGCCGAGCGCCGACTTGCCGACGCTCACGCGGCCGAAGACGGCGATATGCAATTCACCCGTGGCGAGTTTATCCAGCAAGGTCTCGACCTGGACAAAATCCTCGCCCAGTTCGCGGCGCACGGCGTCGGGTATACTTTTATCATCGAGCAGCGCGCGCAGGGCGTCGCTGGTGCGGGCGACGTGCGTGTCGCCCGGCCCTGATGTCGCGGGCTGCACGGGCGCGCCGCCAAGACGCGTGCGTAGCCGCGTCCACCAATCACTCGAGGACATTATTTTCCTGTCAGTACAAGATGGCCGTGCACGCTCACGTCCTTGCCGATGTCAATCCAATCCTTGCTCGTGCCGAGGCCGAAGTCGAGCCGGTTCAGCGTGGTGTCGACATCGAGTGTAGCGGTGTCGCCCGATCCAGTAGAGCCCGATGCGGCAAAGTGTACTTTCAGCGTTACCGGCTTGGTCTGATCGCGGATGGTCAGCGTTCCTTTGGCCTCCAGGCCGCCGTCTGCACCCTTGCCGAAGGACTGGCTGACGAAATGTGCCCGCGGGAATTTCGCTGGATCGAAGAAGTCGGGGGTACGCAGCGTATCGTCGCGCTCGGCGCTTTGCGTATCGACGCTGGTGACCGTGACCTGCACGTCGAATTTGTCCTTGGCCACGTCAGTCTCATCGAACGCGATCGCCGTTTCGAACTTGCCGAACTTGCCCTCGAAAGGTCCGTTTTGATAGCTGCCCTTGAACGTCAGCGAGCTTTTCGCGGCATCGACTTGCCAGTCACTTGCGGTCGCGCTGGACGACATCAGTAGTAGCTGAAGAACCAGGAGCGGGAACAGGATCGGGCGCATGAGCGGTCTCCGGCAGTGGCGCGGGTTTGGGTTGCAGCGATACCGGCCACATGCGGCCGAGCACGTTGTTGCGATGGATGAACTGGTGAATCAGGGCCATTATCGCGTGACCAGCGGCGACGACAACCAAGGTCCAGAACAGAAACTCGTGTCGGCCACGCGCGATTTCCTTCAAGTCCGGCAGCGCAGGGTCGGGTCCGCCAAGCGGCGGTACGTGGATGAGGCCAAACCAGTACAACGGTCGCAGCGCACTCACCGAATCAAACCACCAGCCTGATAGCGGCACCAGGAACAGCAGCACATACAACAGCGCATGACCGGCGCGCGCGCCCAGTGCCTGCCAATGTGGCAGGCCGGCAGGCTCGGCCGGGCGCCGATCAAATGCACGCCACAACAGGCGCAGCACGGCGAGCGCAAGAATCGTCAACCCCACGGACTTGTGGAAGCTGTACCAGGGGACGACGTCCGGTCGCTTCGGCATGTCGACCATGATCAGCCCGACGGTGCCCTGCATGATGATCAGCAACACGATCGTCCAGTGAAAGAATTTTGCCGCGCCGCCCCACTGTTGGGCATCGCTTTTCAGCATCGTCAGTGCTCCCTGTCATCCTTGCCAGCTTGCTCCTGCGCATTGCGATCGCGCAAGCCCTCGACCTCAATGCGGAGTTCGATCTTGTCGCCAACATCGGGAAGATATTTCTTCATGCCGAAATCCGACCGCTTGATTGTTGCCGTGGCGGAAAATCCTGCCGTGTATTTGAGCGAATAAGGATCTACGCCTGCCCGATTGAAGGTCACCGCCAGGTCGAGCGGCCGGGTGATGCCAAGCAAAATCAATTTGCCGTGCACGATGCCGCTGTGCTCGCCGGTTTTCTCGACCGAAATCGAAACAAATTGCGCTATCGGGTGCTTGTCGGCGCCGAAAAATTCCCACGAGCGCAGCTTGGCATTCCATGCGGCGTCGCCCATATCCAGCGAGGCGATATCGACTACGGCCTCGACTTTCGAGCCGGGCCAGTCGTTTTTGTCAAAATGGATAAATCCACTTTTTACATGCAGGCGTCCACTTGGTTGCGAGAAACCCAGATGACTGACGGAAAACAGGATTTGCGTGTGCACGGGGTCGAAGCGGTAGTCGCTCGCGACAGCGAGCATGGAGACCAGCAACAACGCGACAGCGACGGTGGGTTGTATCAGGGGGCTGATCGATCGGCTTTGCACATTCGCATCTGGAAGTGGCGGACAGGCGCCAGCTTATGCCAGAAGCTGACTGTACGAGCGGATACTGGAGAAAATCCGTTTGTACGGGTACGAACTGCACCCTCCAATGAAAGCAGAAATGCACTATTTGGGGCGCGCTCGCTTGTGCGCAATGGGTAGCCGGCAATCCGCCGCAGCCGTTCGGCGCTGGTATCGGCGAGCAGACGCGTGAGTAAGGCGTTGGCGTGGGTACTGTCGAGCGTGCGCCGGTCGCGCAGGGTGTTGCAATCCGACGCAGATATCGGCATCGATCGCGTTTTCGTAGCTCTATTGAGCTACAATGGCGATCATTCTCGAGGAGCCAAACCCATGGCCGCCAACGCATTCGTCCGCGCCCGCATTTCCGTGGACATCAAGGATCAAGCCACCGCCGTATTGGCCGAGGTGGGCCTGACGGTATCGGATGCCGTGCGCATTTTGCTGACCCGCACCGCCAGGGAAAAGGCGCTGCCGTTCGAGCTGGTGCCGAACGCCAAAACACGCAAGGCGATGGCGGAACTGGATGCCGGCAAGGGCAAGCGCTTCGCCAGCGCGGAAGCCATGTTCAAGGATTTGGGCATCTGACATGCTGCATCTGGTCCGCAGTTCTACCTTCCGGCACGTAAAGCGGGCCGAGAAGCGAGGCAAGGACTCTGCCAAGCTGCGCGAACTGCTTACCTTGCTGATGGAAGGCAAGCGCCTGCCTGCCAGCTACAAGAATCATCCACTGAAAGGCGCGTGGTATGGCTATCAGGATGCTCACATCGAACCGGACTGGTTGCTTATTTACCGCGTTACGCGCAGCGCATTGCATCTGGCCCGCACCGGCACGCACGCCGATCTATTCGATGAGTGATGGCCGCGTTATCGCGGTCACGCAGTAATGCCGTCTTAACTATCCTCTGGCCGCGCCAACGTCATCGCCGCAATCCGGCGCAGCCGTTCCGCGCTGGTGTCGGCGAGCAGCTGCGCAAGCGAGGCGCTCGCCTGCGCGCCATCAAGCGCGCGTTGATCGCGCAGCGTGGTCGCGACGGCATGGCCGAGGCTGTCGAAGATCAGGCCGTAGGCAATCGCATGCAGCACGCCGCCGCCCAGCGTGCCGAGTCCGGGAAATGCCTTGAGCGCGTTGCCCGCAATGGCGAGCACCAGCGAGGTGCTGGTGCGTACCGTCAGTTTGACCTGGCCGAGAAACGCGTCGATGTCCAGATCGCGCAGGGGTACGGTATACAATTTCCC
>JANXVS010000519.1 GCA_025351555.1 Pseudomonadota bacterium
TGACGACCATCGTGGGCGCCAAAGCCGCAATTGCCTGGCTTGTAGTGGACGCCAGAACCAGTGCAGCTAATACGATGTAAAGACGGTTGATCGAGCGCAACATTAATTCGTCCTCAGGTAAGCAAGCATGAGCCATTGGCCGTGGCAGCTTTGTCCAGACACGGCTACTTGATGGGAAGGGAAGGAATTGTCGCAACGCGTTAGGCATGAAGTTAAAGTGCGGGAGCCATGTCCGACTGCTACACGGCGTTCGCAGCGTGATATTGGGCAACATCGCAAGGCCTGAGAGGGGGGCGCCTCAACAGGCTACTCTCATCGTTTTTGGCCGGCAAACGCGCCGGACCGCCCATGCAGGATGAGTGTTGGGCTTTCTGGACGCTTGCACTGGCTCGAAAAAGTACGTACATTTGTACGTATGAACGATTTCAGCCTTACTGCCAACCAGCGCCGCGCACTTGATTGCGTCCGGCATTACCTGGATCAGCACGGACGCCCGCCTACTCTTAGGGAAATCTCGGAAAGTCTTGGACTTAGCAGTCATTCCTCAGCCCAGGATTATGTCGAAGCGCTGATCCGCAAAGGCGCGCTGGAACGCCTGCCGCACCATCGCGGCCTGCGCCTGGCGCAACGCTCACGGGCACCGGCGGCGGCGAGCCTTCCCCTCGTCGGTCGCGTCGCCGCCGGCAGCCCGATCATGTCCGAGGGCAATATCGAAGCCGATTACGCAGTCGATCCGGCCCTGTTCCGCCCACGCGCGGATTTCCTGTTACGCGTGGTCGGCATGAGCATGCGCGACGCCGGCATCCTCGACGGCGATCTGCTCGCCGTGCATCGCAGTCAGACGGCCGAAGACGGCAGCATCGTCGTCGCGCGGCTTGACGACGAGATCACGGTCAAGCGCCTGAAACATCGGCGTGGACGTCTGCTGCTGCTGCCGGAGAATCCGGATTTCGAGCCGATCGAAGTCGATCCGCGCCACGTCGACAACTTCGCAATCGAAGGGCTCTACGTCGGCATCATCCGGCGCAATTGAAATGACCGCCCTCGCCCCCGTCGCACTCGATGAAGTGCTTAAACATCCCGGTATCTGGCGCCGCTCCGCAGCGACACAGCCGCATGTGCGCGCCTTGCCGACCGGCCTTGCCGAACTCGACGCGCTGTTGCCCGGCGGCGGCTGGCCCTGCGGCGCGCTGAGCGAAATCCTGTTCGAGTACGACGGCCTCGGTGAACTCGCACTGCTGATGCCCGCGCTCGCCGAACTCACGCGTCGGCGTCAGCGCGTGGTCTTCGTCGCACCGCCGTACATTCCTTATGCACCAGCGCTCGGCGCGCACGGATTGGATCTGCGCTACGTCGTCCAAATCCAAGCCGCTGCCGCGGAAGGCGCCTGGAGCGCCGAGCAATGCCTGCGCTCGGGTTCCTGCGGCGCGGTGCTGAGCTGGTTGCCTGAAGCGGACTACACCCAATTGCGGCGTCTGCAACTGGCGGCCGAAAGCGGTGATGCGCTGGCTTTCCTGTTCCGCCCGGCGCGTGCAGCGGCCAAGCAAAGTCCTGCGGCGTTGAGACTTCATCTGCATAGCAACGCCGATGAAGTGAATATCGAGATCCTCAAGTGCCGCGGTAATCTGGATACGCTTCGCAGTACCCGTCTTCTTCGATGGCGCAGTTGAGTCGGCAACCGCTGCGTCTTCGCCTCGTCCGCTGAGACGCTATCCATTCAAGCTGACATCCTGCCATCCATGACTGTCGCGACATGCTCTGGGCCTGCCTGCATTTTTCCGATCTGCCGCTGCGTGCGGTGTTCGATGATGGCGAACAGACACAAGCTTGCGCAGTGGTTGATGGACCACGCCAGCGCCAACATATCGTCATGGTCAATGCGCCTGCAAAGCGCAATGGTGCACGCCCGGACCAGCCACTGGCGGCAGCACGTGCGCTGTGTCCAGCACTGCAGGCACGAGTGCGTGATCGCACGGCCGAAAAACGCTTACTACACAGCCTTGCCGCCTGGGCCTACCGCTTCAGCAGCCACGTCAGTCTGAGCGAACCGGATGCACTGCTGATCGAAGTCGGCGCCAGCCTGCATCTTTTCGGTGGCTGGCCGACGCTCGAACGCCGCCTGCGCAGCGAACTGGCGCGAATCGATCACGCCCCCGCGATCGCCGTCGCGCCAGCGCCCGCGGCCGCGCGCGTTCTGGCCATGCGGCACGATGGCTTTTTTACATCACAGCGCGAACCGATGCTGGCCGCATTGGGCTGCATGGCGATTGGCCACTCCGGGCTGGATGAAAAGACGGTTTCACTTTTATACAATGTAGGAATGCGCAGCTTGCGCGACGTGTTCGCCCTGCCGCGCCCTGAACTGGCGCGACGCATCGGAGCTGCCGCATTGGCGACGCTTGATCACATGCGCGGCATCAATCAAGAGATTCTGCCGCTGTATCAGCCGCCGGATCGCTTCGAGCACTGCATCGAACTGGACGACCGCGTCGAAGCTTGGCCTCCCCTGCTGTTTCCGCTCAGGCGCCTGTGCAGTGAATTGTCATTGTTTCTGACCGCACGCGATGGCGGCGTGCAGCGCTGCGAACTCGTGCTCGATCACGAAAACCGTGCGTCGACACACGTCGTTGTCGAACTGCTGACACCGCAGCGTGAAGCACGCACGTTGTACGAACTCATGCGCAGCCGGCTTGAACGCGTCGCACTGGCCCAGCCCGTCTGCGGTATTGCCCTGCTGGCGAAAGATCTTCCGACCCTGCGACCGCAGCATCAGGACTTGTTTGAATCCCGGCGCGCACAGGCGCTGGACTGGCCCGAACTTGCTGAGCGCCTGCGCGCACATTTGGGGGACAGTGCCGTGCGCAAGCTGGCGAGCGTCGCCGATCATCGTCCCGAACACGCCTGGGGTTTCGATATCGACGCCAACCCCATCGCGGAACTGCGCACGCGTCCACTTTGGCTGCTGCGCCGCGCATTGCCGCTGCGTAGTGTTCCGCTGCGCATTCTCGCCGGCCCCGAACGCATCGAAAGCGGCTGGTGGGATGGCGCCGATGCGCGTCGCGACTATTACGTCGTGCAGACGCGCGAAGGCCAGCGCGCCTGGGCTTTTCTCGCACCCGGCACGAGCGATGGCTGGATGCTGCATGGATGGTTCGCATGAAATGCCGCACTCCACAACGCTTCGGTAGACAGGCGCGAATCAACGAACATCCGCGTGAGATTGATGAGCCATCGGCGCGCGTCGCAGAAAGATTGGAAACAGCCGCATCGATTGAATTGCCACAGGCTGAGTCAACGCCACTCGCGCTCTATGCCGAACTGCACTGCCTTTCCAATTTCAGTTTCCAGCGTGGTGCGTCGAGCGCACGCGAACTTTTCGAGCGCGCAAAAAAACTCGGCTATGCGGCGCTCGCGATCACCGACGAATGTTCGCTGGCCGGCATCGTGCGTGCTTATGAAGCGTCCAAGGATACCGGTCTTGCGTTGATCGTCGGCACCGAAGTCAAACTCGCCGACGGCCCTAAACTCGTGGTATTGGCCGCAGATCACGATGGCTATTCCGATATCTGTCGCATGATCACGACAGGGCGGCGGCGCAGCGCCAAGGGCGAATATGAGTTGACCCGTGTCGATGCCGAACAACTCGGTGCCGGAGTGCGTTTGTTGTGGGCGCCAGAATCAATCGCGTGTGCCGACAAGACCGTGATCGACGATGAGGCAAAGTGGATAACGCAGCATTTTTCCGGACGCGCCTGGCTTGCCGTCGAACTGCACCACGGCCCGGACGATGTTGCCGAGCTGGCTACGTTGCAAGCGTTCGCTGCGCAGCATGGCCTGCCGCTGGTCGCCACCGGCGATGTGCATATGCACGTGCGACGGCGGCGTGCGCTGCAAGATGTGATGGCCGCGATCCGTCTTGGCTGCACGGTCGCCGAAGCCGGATATGCGCTATTCCCGAACGGCGAACGCCACCTGCGCCGAATGCAGGATCTGGCCGACATCTATCCAGCCGACTTGCTTGCCGAAACGCTGCGCCTCGCAGCGCAATGCCAGTTCAACATGAAAATGCTCAGGTACGAGTATCCACACGAGCTCGTTCCGGAGGAAATGAACGGCGATGCCAATGCCTGGCTGTGCAAGCTGACCTATACCGGCGCGGCCGAACGTTGGCCACGCGGAATTCCGGGGAACGTGCGCGCACAGATCGAAAAAGAACTCACATTGATCGCAACTCTGAAGTACGAAAATTTTTTCCTGACTGTGGAAGAAATCGTTAGCTGGGCGCGTGAGCAGAAGCCACCGATTCTCTGCCAAGGTCGCGGCTCGTCGGCGAATTCGGCCGTGTGTTATTGCCTCGGCATTACCGCGGTCGATCCCGAGCACGGCAATCTGCTGTTCGAGCGCTTTCTGTCGAAGGAACGCAATGAACCGCCCGATATTGACGTCGATTTCGAGCACGAACGCCGCGAGGAAGTGATCCAGCATATTTTCAACAAATATGGTCGCGAACGCACCGCGCTTGCCGCCACGGTGATTTGTTATCGGCGAAAAAGTGCACTGCGTGATGTCGGTCATGCACTGGGGCTGTCGGATGACGCACTCGATCAGCTCAGCAGCATTTTCACGCGTGTGCCGAGCGGCCAGTCACAAGCGCAGGCCATGAGTGAGCGCGGCTTCGATCCGGAAAGCCGCGCGCTGAAACAACTCGTCGCGCTGACCGGCGAACTCAGGGGTTTCCCGCGGCATTTGTCGCAGCATGTCGGTGGCTTCGTCATCTCCGAACGTGCCCTGCACGAACTGGTGCCGGTCGAGAATGCGGCGATGCCCGACCGCACGATCATCCAGTGGGACAAGGACGATCTGGAATCGCTCGGCCTGCTCAAGGTCGATTGCCTCGCACTCGGCATGCTGACCTGCCTGCGCAAATGCTTCGACCTGCTACGCCAGCAAGAAAATCTTGAGCTGAGCCTGTACGGCATCACGCCTCAGGATGAAGACACTTTCAAGATGATCCGCGCCGCCGATACGGTTGGCGTGTTCCAGATCGAATCGCGTGCGCAGATGTCAATGCTGCCGCGGCTGAAGCCGAAAAATTTCTATGATCTGGTGGTCCAGATCGCGATCGTGCGGCCCGGTCCGATCCAGGGTCATATGGTGCATCCGTATCTGCGCCGCCGGAATGGTCTGGAAGAAATCGATTATCCGCAATCCCGATTCGAGCGTGAATCGGGTTCGCAGTCTTCACGGGTGAAGGACGTGCTGGAACGCACGCTCGGCGTGCCGATTTTCCAGGAACAGGTGATGCGCTTGATCGAAGTCGTCGCCGACTTCACGCCCGGCGAAGCCGATCAATTGCGCCGCGCGATGGCGGCGTGGAAGCGCAAAGGCGGCCTGGAACCGTTTCGCGACAAGATCCACGACGGCATGTTGAACAACGGCTACGAGGAAACGTATTTCGAACGCATCTTCGAGCAGATCAAGGGTTTTGGCGAGTATGGTTTTCCCGAATCGCATTCGGCCAGCTTCGCGCACCTGGCCTATGCCTCGGCCTGGCTCAAATGCCATCGGCCGGCCGCCTTCGCCTGCGCGCTGCTGAATTCGCAACCGATGGGTTTTTATCAACCTTCGCAACTGATCCAGGACGCGCAACGGCATGGCGTGCGCGTGCTGCCGGTGGATGTGACGGCAAGCGATTGGGATTGCACGCTGGAAGCGGCTGACGATGGCGCCCCGGCGCTGCGCCTCGGGCTGCGTCTGGTGGAAGGGTTGTCAAGGGATGCGGGCGCATTGATCGTGTCAACACGCGCCGCAGCGCCGTTTGGCGACATCGCCGACCTGAAGGATCGCGCCGGCCTGCAGCGCCGCGACATGGAAGCCCTGGCGCGCGCTGATGCGCTCATGACGCTGGCCGGGCACCGGCGCG
>JANXVS010000524.1 GCA_025351555.1 Pseudomonadota bacterium
AACAGATGCTGGATATTCTCAAGCAGCGTCTGGCCGCCCGACATATCGATATCGGCTGCGCCGAGATTGCCGATCCCGAAATCAATTTGGCCACCGCGCGCCAGAAGATCACCCTGAAGCAAGGCATCGATCAGGCACTAGGCAAGGATATCGTCAAGCGCCTGAAGGATTCCGGACTCAAGGTGCAGGTGCAGATTCAGGGCGACAAGTTGCGCATCACCGGCAAGAAGAGAGACGACCTGCAAACCGCCATTGCCTTCCTGCGCGGAACCGACATCACCATGCCGCTGCAGTTCGAGAATTTCCGCGATTGAGCGGCGAGATCATGCAAATCACCGCCACGCTGCAAATCCCAGAAAGCGAACTTGTGGAAAGTTTCGTGCGCGCTTCCGGGCCCGGTGGGCAGAACGTGAACAAGGTCGCCTCGGCGGTTGAGTTGCGCTTCGACATCGCACAGTCTGGTGCGCTGCCCGAACCCTTGCGCGCGCGCCTGCTAGCGCGCCGCGACCGGCGCCTTACCGCAGACGGCGTGCTCGTGATCCAGGCCAGCCGGTTCCGCGACCAGGCGCGCAATCGCGAGGACGCGCGTGAGCGCTTGGCCGACATTGTGCGCGCCGCACTGCATGTGCCAAAGAAACGTGTGGCGACGAAGCCGACGCGCGGCTCGCAGGAACGCCGCATCGCGTCGAAGAAGAAGCGTTCCGAGCACAAGCAGGGTCGCGGCAAAAGCTGGAGCCTGGAATGAGTGCACCAGTTTTTAAGGGTGTACCGCCGAACATGCCACAGCTCGGGCCGTCCTTCGCCGCGCCAATCTGCCGCTGGATTTTCGCCCGCAGCGGCTGGCGCATGGCCGGGCAATTTCCGGATGTCGCAAAACTCGTCGTGATCGCCGCACCGCATTCGAGCAACTGGGATGTCTTCTGGGGCTTGATGCTGAAGGTAGCCTTGCGCCTGGACGTGCATTTCATTGGCAAGCGCGAGGCGTTTTTCTGGCCCCTCGGGCCCTTGCTACGTGCTGTCGGCGGCATGCCGATCGACCGCAAGGCTGCCCATGGCGTGGTCGGCGAGATGGCGCGGGAGTTCGCCGCCCACGAGCGTTTCTGGCTGGCGATCGCGCCGGAAGGCACGCGCAAGAAAGTGCACAAGTGGAAAAGTGGCTTCTGGCATATCGCGCGTGCCGCGAAGGTGCCGATCCTGCCGATCTACTTTCACTATCCGGAAAAAACCATCGGCTTCGGCCCGCTGATCTATCCAACCGCCGATGGCGACGCGGATATGGCGCGCATCCGCGAGTTCTACCAGCCATGGCAGGGCAAGAACCGGGGCACAGTCTAGCGCTCCGAGTGTCCCGACTCGTAATAGTCGCCGCGCACAAACAATCCCGGCTTGATCAAATCGATAAAGGCGCGCGCCTGGGGCGACAGATATTTTCCCTTGCGCGCGACCACGCCATAACTGCGCTGCGGGAAGTAACGGCGCATATTGCGCACGGCCAGACGCTCGTGGTCGGTGTCGTTGATGCAGATGCCGGTGACGATCGAGATGCCCAAGCCCATCGCCACGTATTGCTTGATCACTTCCCAGCCGCCCACCTCAATCGCCACGCGATACGGCACCTTGCGTTGCTGGAAAACCAGATCGACCAGCCGGTAGGTGGTCAAGCGTTGCGGCGGAAGAATCAATCCATACGGCGACAAATCCTCAAGCACGATGTCGGTCTTTGCCGCCAACGGATGATCCCGCGGCAGGATCAGCATCGGATCGAACCAGTGCACCGGCTCATAGGAAAGATCGTGCGGCACGTCGAGCATCGAGCCGACGGCGAAATCGACCTGATCCGAGCGCAATAGCGCCAGACCGTCCTTGCCGGTGACGTTGGACAACTGCAACCTCACCTCGGGAAAGTGTTCGCGGTAGTCGCGCACCAGTGACGGCAGCAGGTACTGGATGGTGGAAGCACCAGCGGCGATGTTCACTTCGCCGGCATCAAGCCCCTGGCGCAGGGTGCGGAATTGCTGATCGAGATTTTCCACGCCTTCGACCAACGGCCGCGCCAGGTCGTACAGCATTTGTCCTTCGCGGGTGAGCGCCAGACGCGGACGGGTGCGTTCCAAAAGGCGCGCACCCAGTTCCTTTTCCAGCGCCGACAGTTGCAGGCTGACCGAGGACGCCGACAGGAACAGGCCATCGGCAGCGCGCGCGATGCTGCCGAACTTCACCGCATAGCAAAACGCCCGCAGCTGCTTGAGCCGGTTGCCTTTGTAGTAAAACCGCGCCGGCCCCTTGGCGGCCTTACGCTTGCGCCTCGTCTTGGGCTTGGCACGTGGACGCGATGCCACGGGATTGCCGCTTTCCAGATTCAAACGGTCGTTCGACATTGCGCTCGGATTCAAGGAATTAGGAATACTTTGAATTTGTTAAACTATTAGATTGAAACATTCAGTTTGTCAAATAGATTTATTCTGGATTAGCCTGCTGCTCCGCAACATCGATAAGGCAAGCAGCACATGTCAGCAGTACCGGAATACTTGGAATCAGACGTCGAGCACCAGCAAATCAGCCTGCGAGGAATGCTGCGCCCAGGTTTCGAGGCCATCCTGACGCCGGCGGCGCAGACCTTCCTTGCCGAGCTGCATCGTCGCTTCGATGCCAAACGGCTCGACTTGCTGGTTGCGCGCGTCGAGCGTCAAGTCCAGTTCGATGCGGGCCAATTGCCGGATTTCCTCACCGAAACCCGCGTCATCCGCGAATCAGATTGGTGCGTTGCGGAAATTCCGGCCGCGCTGCGCGATCGCCGCGTCGAGATCACCGGGCCGGTCGAGCGCAAGATGATCATCAACGCGCTCAATTCCGGCGCGAAAGTGTTTATGGCCGATTTTGAGGATTCCACGGCGCCGACCTGGGACAACCTGATCGAAGGCCAGATCAACTTGCGCGATGCCGTCGACGGCACGATTGAGTTCCATTCGCCGGAAGGGCGCGAGTACCGTCTGAATTCCGATCCTGCGGTGCTGATGGTGCGTCCGCGCGGTTGGCACCTGCCGGAAAAACACGCCCTGGTCGACGGCGAAATCATGGCCGGCGCGCTGTTCGATTTCGGCCTGTTCGCTTTCCACAATGGGAAAACGCTGCATTCGGGGGATCGCGGCCCGTATCTGTATCTGCCCAAGCTGCAAAGCCATCAAGAAGCCGCGCTGTGGGACGAGGTGATCGAATTCGCCGAGCATCGCCTCGGCCTGGCCGTAGGCAGCATCAAGGTCACTGTACTGATTGAAACCCTGCCCGCGGTATTCCAGATGCACGAGATTCTGCACGCGCTGCGCCGACGTTGCGTCGGCCTGAATTGCGGACGCTGGGATTACATTTTTTCCTACATCAAGACGTTTCGCCGGCATCGTGATCGCGTATTGCCGGAGCGCAGCCAGGTTGGCATGACCGTGCCGTTCCTGAAGAATTATTCGGAGTTGCTGATCCAGACCTGCCACCGCCGCGGTGCCTTCGCGATGGGCGGCATGGCCGCGCAGATTCCAATCAATGGCGATCCGCGAGCGAACGAAGCCGCGCTCACCCGTGTGCGCGCGGACAAACTGCGCGAAGTCAGCGCCGGCCACGACGGCACCTGGGTTGCACATCCCGGCCTGATTCCAGTCGCGCGCGAGATCTTCGATGCGCAAATGCTGACACCTAATCAACTACAAGTCGCGCGCGCGGACGTGCGCGTGAGCCGCGACGACCTCATCGCCGCGCCCGCCGGCACGATCACGCGCGCCGGGTTCCTCAACAACATCGACGTCTGCGTGCGTTATCTGGCCGCGTGGCTCGACGGCTTGGGCTGTGTGCCGATCCATCACCTGATGGAAGACGCGGCAACCGCTGAAATTTCGCGCGTGCAGTTGTGGCAGTGGCTGCATTGCGATTCCGCGCTCGCGCTCAACGACGGCACTCCGATCGACTTCGCCTTGTTCGATACCGCGATCCTGCGTATCGGCGAACGTCTGCCGGATCACGGCCTGCCCGGTCAGGGCCGCGTTGCCGAAGCCGCGCGCATGCTGACCGAGCTCACCCATGCAACCGAACTTTTCGATTTCCTGACCTTGCCCGCGTACGCGTGCCTGGTCTGATTCCGGATAGTACATTTTCAACAACGCTGCACTTTCCATTCTTCCATATTGCAAATTCACGCACACGAGGATTCGCCATGAAGACCACCTTCCCCACCGCCGAACAGATCAAGATCGACTGGCAGAACAACCCGCGCTGGAAGGGCGTGACCCGCCCGTATTCGGCCGAAGACGTGGTGCGCCTGCGCGGCACCGTGCCGGTGGAGCATTCACTGGCGAAAATCGGCGCGGAAAAACTCTGGCGCTATCTGCAGACCGAGGATTTCGTCAACGCGCTCGGCGCGCTGACCGGCAACCAGGCCATGCAGCAGGTGAAAGCGGGCTTGAAGGCGATCTATCTTTCCGGCTGGCAGGTGGCCGCCGATGCGAATCTGGCCGGCCAGATGTATCCGGACCAGTCGCTGTATCCGTCCGACTCGGTCCCAGCCGTGGTCAAGCGCATCAACAATACTTTGCTGCGTGCCGATCAGCTCAATCATGCCGAAGGCGACGACAGCATCGATTTCCTGCAGCCGATCGTGGCCGATGCCGAGGCCGGTTTCGGCGGCGTGCTCAATGCGTTCGAACTGATGAAGTCGATGATCGAAGCCGGCGCCGCCGGCGTACATTTCGAGGATCAGCTGGCCAGCGTGAAGAAGTGCGGCCACATGGGCGGCAAGGTGCTGGTGCCGACGCGCGAAGCGGTCGACAAGCTGGTCGCCGCGCGCCTCGCGGCCGATGTGATGGGCGTGCCGACCCTGCTCGTTGCGCGCACCGACGCGGAGGCCGCTGATCTTCTGACCGCCGATATCGACGCGAACGACCAGCCGTTCTGCACCGGCCAGCGCACGGTGGAAGGCTTCTACAAGACCCGCAACGGGCTCGACCAAGCGATCAGTCGCGGCCTTGCATACGCGCCGTATGCGGATCTGGTCTGGTGCGAAACCGGCAAGCCCGACCTCGCCTTCGCGCGCAAGTTTGCCGAGGCTATCCACGCGAAGTATCCGGGCAAGCTGCTCGCCTACAACTGCTCGCCCTCGTTCAACTGGAAGAAGAATCTGGATGACGCCACGATCGCCAGGTTCCAGAAGGAACTCGCCAGCTACGGCTACAAGTTCCAGTTCATTACCCTGGCCGGTTTCCACGTGCTCAACTACGGCATGTTCAATCTCGCCCACGGTTATGCACGCCGCCAGATGAGCGCGTTTGTCGAATTGCAGGAAGCCGAGTTTGCGGCCGCCGACAAGGGCTTCACCGCGGTCAAGCATCAGCGCGAAGTCGGTACCGGCTATTTCGATACGGTGACGCAGACGATCCAGGGCAGCCAATCCTCGACCGTCGCACTCAAGGGTTCGACCGAGGAAGAGCAGTTCCAACCGGT
>JANXVS010000530.1 GCA_025351555.1 Pseudomonadota bacterium
CGTGCTCGAACGCCTGCCGAAACTGCGCGTGTGCCTGGCCCACGGCGGCGGCGCGTTTCCGTATACGATCGGCCGCATCGAGCACGGCTTCCGCATGCGTCCGGATCTGGTCGCCACCGACAACTCGCGCAATCCGCGCGAATACTTCGACCGGCTGTATTTTGATTCCTGCGTGCACGACAGTCGCGCGTTGCAGTATCTGCTCGATGTAGCGGGCGCAGACCACGTCATGCTCGGCACCGACTACCCGTTCCCACTGGGTGAACAGGAGCCCGGCGCCGGCATCGCTGCACTGAACCTAGCCCCCGACCAGCAGGAACGCCTCTACCATGGCAGCGCACTGCAATGGCTCGGCCTGCCGCTTGCACGTTTTCACTGACACGTTTTCACTGACCGTCCGGAGACGATCATGTCACGATTGAAATTTTTATATATTGCGCCATTTGTTGCAATTGCGGCAATGGCCGCGCAGGCGCAAACCGTCGGCGAATATTCGCTCGACCAAGGCTTCGTCACCTTCAAGGCGCCGCCGGATTGGCCCGCGATCATGCAGAAGACCGAGGGCAATCCGCAGTTCGTCGCGTTCCAGGTCAAGGATCCCGCCGATACCGACTCGGGCGAAGCCACCCGCGTCACCGTCGAAACCAAATTGCTCGACGATTCCGGAAATTTCCAGGCACAGGTCAATGGCGGCCTCGAGCGGATCAAGCAGTCGCCGGGCTACGAGGCGCGCGCCGATGGCGTCGATCCTTCCGTGCTGCGCTACTTCGCACTCAACGGCAAGGCCCGCTACGAATACCGCGAAACCTGGTATCTGAATGGCCATCTGATAGTGCACGTGCGCTGCGCGCGGCCGATGCTGGCGGCAACGACGGCCGCATGGACCGCGGAATACGAAAAAGGCTGCGCCCAGATCATGCAGTCGCTCAAGCCACACTGACCGCGATGTCAGCCACTGTCGATTTTGCCGCCGACGAAGCCTGGGCACTCGCGCGCGACGCCGCCGATCCGCTGGCGTCGTTCCGCAGCGATTTCCTGATCCCGCCCTACGGCAATAGTGAACAAGTATACCTGTGCGGCAATTCGCTCGGTTTGCAGCCGCGCTCGACGCGCCAGGCACTGATCGACGAACTCGATGACTGGGCCGCGCTCGCGGTCGAGGCGCATTTCCGCGGCAAGCATTCGTGGATGCCGTACCACGAGCTGGTGCGCAAGCATCTGGCCGAACTCGTCGGCGCGCAATCCGGCGAAGTAGTCGCGATGAATTCGCTGAGCATGAATCTGCACCTGATGATGGTCAGCTTCTACCGGCCTACACAAGAGCGCCGGGCGATTCTGATCGAGAAGAATGCATTTCCGTCCGACCGCTACGCTGTGGAATCGCAGATCCGTTTTCACGGCTACGACCCGGCCACGGCGTTGATCGAACTGGAAGGTGACGAAGTCAACGGCACGATTTCGCAAGCCGTGATCGAACGCGCGCTCGACGAACATGGCGCACGCATCGCCTTGGTACTGCTGCCCGGCGTGCAGTACTTCACCGGTCAAGTGTTCGATCTCAAACGCATCACCGACCTCGCGCAACGCAAAGGCTGCGTCGTCGGCTTCGATCTCGCCCACGCCGTGGGAAATGTGCCCGTGAACCTGCACAATAGCGGTGCCGACTTCGCGGTGTGGTGCAGTTACAAGTACCTCAACTCCGGGCCCGGTGCCGTCGCCGGCTGCTTCGTGCACGAACGCCATGCGCGCGCCCCGCTGCCGCGTTTCGCCGGCTGGTGGGGCCACGACCAGTCCACGCGCTTCAAGATGGGCCCCGACTTCGTGCCAACGCCCGGCGCCGACGGCTGGCAAGTGTCGAACCCACCGATCTTCGCGTTGGCACCGCTGCGCGTATCGCTGGAAGTCTTCCACCGCGCTGGCATCGCGCGTCTGCGCGAGAAATCCGTCGCGCTGACTGGTTACCTTGCGTGGCTGATCGAAAAGAAACTTTCAGGCATTATGGAAATTGTGACACCGCGCGACGCGGATCGTCGCGGCTGCCAACTGTCACTGCGGGTGAAAGGCGATCGCGGCGCGGGGCGCGCCCTGTTCGATCATCTGGCCGCCGCCGGCATCATCGGCGACTGGCGCGAACCCGACGTGATCCGCGTCGCGCCGACGCCGTTGTACAACCGGTTTATGGATTGTTTGCGATTTGTACTTGCCGTGCGGGATTGGGCACGGAAAAGCTGAACTTTTGTAGATTCGATCGAGTTCGTTACCCCGGAATCTCAGGTTCGACGAGCTTTGCAAGTTGTGCGAGCGACTCTTGCCAGCCGAGATAGCACATCTCGAGCGGAATGACTTCAGGCAGCCCTTCTTGCACGACGTTGAGCTCAGTTCCGCACAGCACTTTCTTCAAAGTCACTGTTGTCTGCATTTCTCCTGGCAGGTTCGGATCATCGAACTTGCCCGTATAGCGAATCTTTACGAATGGCATCAGTTCACGGTACTCGCCTCCAAAGCAATGACCGTGACCAGTCGTGAAATTTGTGAACGACATCTTGTAGGTGCCGCCAACATTGGCGTCCATATGCTGAACCTTGCCGGTAAAACCGTATGGCGGAAGCCACTTGACCATTGCGTCAGCGTCCAGAAATGCCCGGTAGACGCGCTCGGGATTCGCGCGGAGAACGCGGTGAAGTTGGACGGTTCCTGTAGGCATGATCATTTCGCCTTTCGATTCGCTGTTCGGTGGAGTGGGTTAACAACTGGCACGCAAGCATCGATGGATGCATCGTAACATCTGGCCACAAACAACCTCTCGTCCTGACCAAGGGAATTTTATCCTGTATTGATCCCTGCCCTTCGGTCAAGGCTGCGCCGCCCGCCAACCCCTCAAAATTCCGCCATAATTCGCCGATGAATCACAACAAGATCACGATCATCGGCGCCGGCCTCGTCGGCGCCTTGCTCGCCACCTTGCTCGCGCAGCGCGGGTTTTCCGTCGAGGTATTCGAGCGCCGGCCTGATCCGCGCAAGTTCGGTTTCCTGGGCGGGCGCTCAATCAATCTGGCGTTGGCCGAGCGCGGCTGGCACGGGCTGTGGCTGGCGGGGCTCGCCGCCACGCTGGCGCCGCTGGCAGTAATGATGCGCGGACGCATGGTGCATGCGCGCGATGGGAAAACCGAGCTGCTGCGTTACGGACGCGATGATTCGGAAGTGATCTGGTCGATCAATCGCGGCAGCCTGAACATGGCCCTGCTCGATGCGGCGGAAGCGGCCGGTGCAAATATTTATTTCGACCAGCGGCTGGAATCCGTCGATTGGGAAAAATCCACTTTGCAACTTTGTGACGAAGCCGGCGCGACGCGTGAATATGCGGCCGCAGTACTGATCGGCGCCGACGGCGCGGGTTCGGCGGTGCGCGGCGCGATGGCGCAGAAAATCGATCTCGGCGAACGCTTCGAGCCACTGGATCATGGTTACAAGGAACTGGAGATTCCCGCCCACGCCG
>JANXVS010000553.1 GCA_025351555.1 Pseudomonadota bacterium
CCTTCGACAAGGTGGTGCTGGCGCCGCGGCGTGATGCGGCCCTGGTTACGGCGACGACGCAAGCGGTGACCGCGACAACGGCCGCTGCGGCGACACCGGCGGTCGATGCGCATTCGATCGCGGTGCTGCCCTTCGTCAACATGTCCGGCGAGGTCGCGAACGAGTATTTCTCCGACGGCATCAGCGAGGAAATCCTCAACGTGCTGGCGCGCACGCCCGACTTGCATGTGGCGGCGCGCACCTCGTCGTTCTCGTTCAAGGGCAAGTCGCAGGAAGTACCGGAGATTGCGCGCGAGCTGAAGGTGCGCATGGTGCTGGAAGGCAGCGTGCGCAAGCAGGACGATCACGTGCGCATCACCGCGCAGCTGATCGACGCCAAGACCGGTTTCCACGTCTGGTCGCAAACCTACGATCGCAAATTGCAGGACATCTTCGCGATCCAGGATGAGATCGCCAAAGCCATCGGCGACGAGCTGGAAGTCACGCTCGCCGACGCCCCGCAAGCAGGCAAGAATTCGGCTGGAACCAGCAATCTCGCCGCTTATGACCTGTATCTGCGTGGCGTCGCGTTGTGGCAGACGCGGCAAGGCGAGGCGATCTGGCAGGCGATCAATCTGTTCGATCAGGCGACCCAGGCAGATCCGAAGTTTGCCCAGGGATACGCGGGGCAAGCTCTGGCGTATGCCATCCTTGGCGATTACAGCGCACGCCTTCCCTATGCGGAAAGTCTGGCACACGCCACGGATTTCGCCGAGCGGGCGCTGGCGCTGGATCCTTCGCTACCTGAACCTTACGCAGCATTGGGAACGGTTGCCACCAAGGAATTACGGCGGGCCACAGCAGACGCGCTGCTAAGCCACAGCATTGCCTTGCGGCCCTCGTTTGCGACCGCGTACCAGTGGCGAGGAACGCTGCTACTGTCCAATGGCGACCTTGCCGGTGGCCTGGCTTCGCTTGAACGCGCATCGGCGCTGGACCCGCGCTCGCGCGTGGTTGCTGAAAACCATGCAGTTGCTTTGCGTATGCTGGGTCGCGATGCCGACGCCAAAACGCGCTGCATGCAAGCGCTGGCGTTCGCTCCAAACTATGGAAGTTGTCTTGAAGACGTTGGGATGGCCGAGTTGACGTTGGGCGACTTCGCCGCCGCGCGAACCACACTCGAACGGCAGGCAGCCGTGGACAACCCAAGTGCCAGTGCGCAAAGTCGCGAATTGGTCGAAACACTCAGCGGACACGGCGACAAACATGCGCTTGCCGTTCGCTATGCCGCACTCCCCTTCAACAGCAAATTCGATCCGGCTAGCGGCAATGCATTGGAGGGGTATGACATTCCTTCCGTACTCATGTTGCTGGGCGAACGCGAACTTGCGCTGGGTTATCTCGAAGGCCTTGCAGAGAAATTGGGTGGCACGGCGGATTGGGCCATGATGTTGCCGGTGCTGGATCCGATCCGCTGCGAGCCGCGTTTCGTTGCCGTCGTCCAGCGCCTGAAGACGACCGATCCGTACGCCACCAAAGTCTGCGCGGGCAAGCACTGATAGGGGATTTATCGCCGAACTGAAACACATCGCCGACAGCGAAACTCGCTTGGTAGATCTGACTGGCAACAACCGCGACATCATGGAGCACCTTCGCGCCATCGCGGAGGAGAAGCCATGAGCCTGCTCGCCGAACTCCAGCGCCGCAGGAGCATAAAAGGTGCAGAATGCTACTCGCATGTAATTACTCGAAACACATGTTAACATGTGTTGCACATGAAATGAGGTGATCCATGTCCGTCATGATCCAGATCCGCAACGTACCCGACAAGATCCATCGCGCGCTCAAGGCGCGCTCGGCGCTGGCCGGAAAGAGCCTCAGCGACTTGGTTCTCGATGAACTTGTCGCCATGACGGCCGTGCCCTCCGACGCGGAACTCAAGGCGCGCCTGGCCGCAGCCGAACCCTTCGCGATGAAAAAATCGTCGGCCGGCATCGTGCGCCGTGAGCGCGACGCGGCGTGAGCGCCGTTCTGTGAGCCCTGCTCTGTGAGGCGCGTTCTCGTCGTGGATGCGTCGGTGGTGGTCGATCTTCTCGCCCGCTTCCGGCCGCAGCCGCTGGAGGATTTGCTGTGGGCGCCCG
>JANXVS010000554.1 GCA_025351555.1 Pseudomonadota bacterium
CCCACCCCTGATCTGATCAGGCGCCGGTCGGCGCCGAGGGCTGCCTTGCAGCGGGACGTTTACGCTGCCCCCTTTTTTCTCAAGGGAGCAGAGGAGTTGAACGTCTTGAAATCGCATCTGCGAATCACTATCCACACGTTGTTGCACAACGGCGTCAGCCAGCGGGAAATCGAGCGCCGAATCGGTGTGGATCGCAAGACGATCCGCCGCTATGAACGGGCGAATACGCCTGCACTGGCAAATTCATCCGGGGTGGCCATCGGCTCAGAAGCAAATTCCCCCGGGGTGGCCACCGGTTCAGGTGCAGCGACGGACCAAATTCCTCCACCCCGGCCACCGGCTCCGCCGAAAGCGGCGCTGTCGGCGTGCGCGGCGCACGCGCAATTCATCCAGGCGCAGGTGCAACTGGGCCGCAACGCCCAGAGCATCTATCAGGATCTGGTCGAAGCGTACGGCTTCACCCATCGTTACAACTCGGTCAAGCGTTTCGTGCGCACGCTCAAGGTGCGCGAGCCCGAACGCTTCGACGTGCTCGAGAGTCTGCCTGGCGAAGAAGCACAGGTCGACTTCGGCCTGGGCGCCATGACGCTGCACGCCACCGGCAAGTACCGTCGCCCGTACTTGTTTGTCATGACCCTCAAGTACTCGGGCAAGTGTTTCCGCAAGGCCGTGTGGAAGGCCGACCAGGAAACTTGGGCACGCTTGCACGAAGAGGCATTCCGTAGTTTTTCGGGCAGCGTGTCTTATGTCGTGCTCGACAATCTCAAACAGGGCGTGATCAAGCCCGACCTGTACGAACCGCAGCTCAATCCTGTCTATGCCGCGTTGCTGGCGCACTACGATGCGATTGCCGATCCGTGCCGTGTCGCCGATCCGAATCGAAAGGGTACGGTCGAATCGGCGATCCAGCATACCCAGAACACAGCGCTGAAGGGTCGCCGCTTCGAATCCATCGAAGCCCAGAACCAGTGGCTAGCCCATTGGGAAGAACGTTGGGCCGCACCGCGCATCCACGGCCGCAAGAAGCGCCAGGTGCTGCAGATGTATCTGGAGGAAAAACCTTCACTCAAGCCGCTGCCGCTAGTGGGCTTTGCCTTCTTCAAACAGGAAACCCGCACTGTCGACGATGCCGGTCTCATCCAAGTGCACGGTTCGTACTACGCCGCGCTACCGGCGGAACTGCACACCCAAGTCACCGTGCGCATCTACTCGGGCCAGATCGAGATCCTCGATGACGAAGGGCAGGTCTTGCGTCGCCATACCAAGAGCACGCGCAAAGGCCAATACGTCTTGCCCGATCAGGACCGGATCTTCAATCCCTCGCGCGAGACCGCGCGCCTGATCGACAAGGTCAGCCGGATTGGACCGCAGTGCAGACACCTGGCACGCGACATCTTTGCGCGCATGGGCCGCCCGGGACAACGGGCCATCTATGCCCTGGCCAATCTGCCGCGTCACTACTCACGCGAACAGATCGAGGCGGCTTGCGCCAACGTGCTCACCCTGAGTCGGCCTTCGTACCAAACCCTCAAGCGCGTGCTTGAGCATCAGCCTGGCAAACCCGCACCGCCCACGCTCAAACAGATCGGCGAACACATCCGCGCGATCGGCGATTACCAGACCTTCTGGGACCACTACGCCGAGTAACCCGATGACCCACCCAACCCACAGGAGTCACCTCCATGAGCATGTCCATCCCCGAACTCGAACGCGCCCTGCGTGCCCTGCGTCTGTCAGGCATGATCGCCACACTGCAGATCCGCGCACTGCAGGTCGCCCAACACGAGTCCGATTTTGTCCAGGCGTTCTCCAGCCTGGTGCAGGACGAACTGGACCGGCGACGCTCGCGATTGCTCGACCGGCGCTTCGCGCTCTCCGGACTGCCCGAGCGCAAGGATCTGAAGGACTTCGATTGGACATACAACCCCAAGCTGCCCCGGCGCGAGGTGTTGGAGATGGCCACACTGAAGTTCATCGAAGCACGCGAAGGCGCGCTGCTGATCGGACCGCCGGGTCTGGGCAAGAGCTTCATCG
>JANXVS010000559.1 GCA_025351555.1 Pseudomonadota bacterium
GCCACCCCGTATGCAAACGCGTCCATATGCCAGCGCTGATTGCCGATCCAGAGATCCAGATGGCGCGGCGTGGTCCACGACACCGACGCTGGATAAGGCTCAGCAATCAAGTTGGGATAGGTAGTGAAATCACAGGTCAGGCACTGGCCACCGCTCGCGTACAGCAGCGGCTGATGCAACGTGCCGATTACGCCCGTGGCAATGCGCTGCGCTTGGGTCGCGGGCATCCATTGACCTTGCATGCTGTACCAGGTCGGCGCACCGGTTTCGCTGTAGCCATAGTAGGTGAGGAACACGAACCCATTCAGACCGACATCGACCGCTACGCCCGTGCCCGCTTTTGAGCTGTCGTAATACTGCCCACGCGCAGGCAACACCGGCGTGAGCGACTTGCTTTGCGCGTTGATCGCGGCCGCATCCACAGCCCCGGCGAGGCAAATCAAACCTGCCGCCAATCCCAGCCGTCGCAGTGGCAACATGGCACGCCCTCGTGATTGATTGGGTACCGGCAGACATCGCCCCTTCCGCACTTGGCAGCCAGATAAGACGCGGCATGACAACCCATCGTCGCAGCGACCAATCAATTCCCGGCGGGCGCAGCAACCGGTGCCGCGGGTGCGGCGTCATCGGCGAGTGCGACAATCTTGCCGTCCAGCTCGATAAACGCATCGATCTGCTGGCTCTTGGCGGTTACGGCAATGATGTGCTTCTGCTCGACACTGGCCTTTTCGCCCTGCTTGAGAACAATGCCGGTGATCTTGTTGCTATCTTTCAGATCGCCGACGTAGCCGAAGAACTCGCCCTTGCCGAGGCGGTACTCGCCAACTTCGTACTGGTTGTCCTTGACCGGCTTGACCTGCAATTTGCCATCATTGATGGGATCGCGGGCATGACTGGCGCCGGCGAGACAGAACAAGGCGACCGCGATCGCTGTTGTGATGAACTTGCGCATGAGGTTCTCCGCAAAACATGGATGGACAAAATCTACTTGGTGTCGTCTACCTTGATGACTTTCAAGTGTCCGTCGTTGTCTTGAACATAGGCCGTGATGTGCAAATCGCGGGAAATCCCGGCGAGCACGCCGACGTGGGTATTCTTGATCTTCTCCTTCTCGCCGCTCTTGAGCATGATCGTGTGCACGGGATGGCCGCTTTCATTCAGATAGCGGATATGCCCGCGCAGATCTTCCGCAGCCAGAGTCGCGCCGTCGAAGTCGAACTGACCATCCTTTTCGGCGGAGATGGTCAGGTCGTACGCAGCTGGCGCATCGGCGGTGTCTGCCGTGCCTTTCTTGATCTCGTCGCGACCACCGCATGCGGCGAGTGCGCCGATCAGCAGCGCAATGACGGCAATCTGCAGCATTCGGTAAAAGTGGAATTTACGCATTGGATAAACCTCCAGATATTTCATTGCAGACGTTCAGGCCTGAGGAAGCGTTACACCCCTCTGCCCCTGATACTTGCCGCCGCGGTCGCGGTAGCTGGTTTCGCAAACTTCGTCGGATTCCAGAAACAGCATCTGTGCCACGCCTTCGTTCGCGTAGATCTTGGCAGGCAACGGCGTTGTGTTCGAGAATTCCAGGGTCACATGGCCTTCCCATTCCGGTTCCAGCGGCGTGACATTGACGATGATGCCACAACGCGCGTAGGTACTCTTGCCGAGACAGATCGTGAGCACCTGACGCGGGATGCGGAAATATTCCACCGTGCGCGCCAGTGCGAACGAATTCGGCGGAATGATGCAGACCTCGCCGCGCACGTCGACGAAACTGCGCGCGTCGAACGCTTTCGGATCGACGATGGTCGAATTGATGTTGGTGAACACCTTGAACTCGTCGGCGCAGCGCACGTCGTAGCCGTAGCTCGAGGTGCCGTAGGAAATCAGCTTGCCGCCGTTGCCGTTGACGCGCACCTGGCCGGGCTCGAACGGCTCGATCATGCCGTGTTTTTCCGCCATGCGGCGGATCCAGTTATCCGATTTAATGCTCATGCTGTACGTTCAAGGAAGGGACGGGATTTGTGACAAATTGTCGCGATGGATAACGCGTTGAGGGGCGCCGCCAATCGTCCTCTCGAGCGTCGCCGCAAATAGCGCCGCTCCAACGCAGTTGGTCC
>JANXVS010000250.1 GCA_025351555.1 Pseudomonadota bacterium
CCCGGCACCTGCGCCTGGCCGCCGAGTTTGCCCTCGGTGCCGACCTCGCGCGCCACGCGCGTGACTTCTGCGGCGAAACCATTGAGCTGATCCACCATCGTGTTGATGGTCTGCTTGAGCTGGAGGATTTCGCCGCGCACATCGACCGTGATCTTGCGTGACAGATCGCCTTTCGCGACGGCCGTCGTCACCTCGGCGATGTTGCGCACCTGCGAGGTCAGATTGCTCGCCATCGCATTGACCGAGTCGGTCAAGTCCTTCCACGTGCCGGCGACGCCCGGCACCTGCGCCTGGCCACCGAGCTTGCCTTCCGTGCCGACTTCGCGCGCCACGCGCGTGACCTCGGCGGCGAAACCGTTGAGCTGATCCACCATCGTGTTGATGGTTTCCTTCAGCTGCAAAATCTCGCCGCGCACGTCGACTGTGATCTTGCGCGACAGATCGCCCTTGGCGACGGCGGTTGTCACTTCGGCGATGTTGCGCACCTGCGAAGTCAGGTTGCTTGCCATCGAATTGACGTGGTCGGTCAGATCTTTCCAGGTACCGGCGACATCGGGCACGGCGGCTTGGCCACCCAGCTTGCCTTCGGTGCCGACCTCGCGCGCGACGCGCGTGACCTCGGCGGCGAAACCGTTGAGCTGATCCACCATCGTGTTGATGGTTTCCTTCAGCTGCAAAATCTCGCCGCGCACATCGACCGTGATCTTGCGCGACAGATCGCCTTTCGCCACCGCGGTGGTAACTTCAGCGATGTTGCGTACTTGCGAAGTGAGGTTGGAGGCGAGCGAGTTGACCGAGTCCGTCAGATCCTTCCAAGTGCCGGCAACGCCGGGGACGATCGCCTGACCGCCGAGCTTGCCTTCGGTACCGACTTCGCGCGCGACGCGCGTGACTTCCGAGGCGAAGCCGCGCAGTTGGTCGACCATCGTATTGATGGCTTCCTTGAGCTGCAGGATTTCGCCGCGCACATCGACCGTGATCTTGCGCGACAGATCGCCGTTGGCGACTGCGATCGTGACCTCGGAAATATTGCGCACCTGCGCGGTCAGATTGTTGGCCATCTGATTGACCGAGTCGGTCAGATCTTTCCAGACGCCGGATACACCCTTGGCCTTGGCCTGGCCGCCGAGCAAGCCCGCCGTGCCGACTTCGAGCGCCACGCGCGTGACTTCCGAGCTGAACTCCTTCATCTGCTCGATCATGCGATTGACAATATTGGCCGAGCGCAGGAACTCGCCCTGCAAGGGGCGGCCATCGGCCTCCAGCGGCACGGTGCGGGTGAGGTCGCCCTTGGCGACGCCGGCCATTGCCTCGGTCATGGTCTCGACGGGGCGGGCCAGATCGTCGATCAAACCGTTGATCGACTGTTCCATGCCGGCCCAAGCACCTTGCCGGTTGGTGGGCACCAGGCGCTGGCGCGTATGTCCCATGCGGCCGACTTTTTCGCCGACCAGGGCCAGGTCCTGCGCAAGACGGCGATTGTGGCTGACGATGTCGCTGAAGCTTTCCGCGAGTTTGCCGACGAGGCCATCCCAATGCCGCGGCAATTGCACCGAGAAATCGCCATCGCCGACCGCAACCATGGCGGCAAGCAATTGTTCCAGAGGCCCCAATTCAGGCAGGACTTTTACGGCGGCGCGGACACGGCGGGGAGTGGTTTCTGACATGCAAAAAACCCTCACAAGACATCACGGTGACAGGTGTGTATCGTCAAGCTACCACAAGCTAAAGGCGTTGCAAGCGTTCGCGCATCCGTACCTGCTACGCCGCGAAACCTTGCCAATTCCCGGTCGCGAAAATTATCATTTTTTCAATTTTGCCACCAGCGCCTTCAGCACGGTCTGGGTTTCGGCGCCGAACCAGCCTTCGGCGAATTCGTCGACCGACAGCTTGGTCGGGTCGGCGAATATTTCGATCAGATCGGAGCGGCAGAGCAGGCGAGTCGTGGACATCGCCTGCGGCGGCAATTTCAGCAGATCGTGCAGCCAAGCGAGCGCGCGTGTGACGACCTGATCCGCGTCGGTGAGTTCATCCACGAAACCAATCGCCAGTGCCTGTTCGGCAGTGAGCATAGTGCCGGAAACCATCAAGCGCTCGGCGCGGTACCCGCCGATCAGCCGGCGCAAGGCCATTTGTATACATTCTGGGACCGACAGGCCAACCTGCACTTCGTTCAGGCCGATGCTGAACGGTTTCGCTAGATCACTGCTCGACGCCATCACGCGGTAGTCGCAGAAGATGCCGAGCACGGCGCCACCGGCCGGGCTGTGGCCGCCGATTGCGGCGACCACCGGAATCGGCGAACTGGCGAGCGTGGCGCACAGGCCAAAGAAATCCTGCCAGAACGCGACCATCTGCTCGCGATTGAGCTTGAGCAGTGCAGGAACGTCCAGACCTGCCGAAAACATTCCCGGACGGCCGGACAGCACGATTCCGCGTGCGCCCTGCGCGGGCGCTGATTCCACAGCCGTGCGCAGTCGTTGCACCAGATCCGGATCCAGCGCGTTGACCGGCGGGTGCGCCAGGCGCAGTTCGATGATGGCGTCGTGACGGATGATGTCGAGCATCGGAATCTCCTTGAGGCGCGCGGTTATCATAAGCCAAACCGGAGTTCGCCGAATATGCGGAAACGATGGGCGATGGCGCTGTTGCTCGCAATAGGAATCGTGGGCCAAGCGAGCGCGGCAGGAAAGTTGGTGAGCGACCAGGCGTGGATTCGCACCGCGCCACCGGGTGCGATGATGCTCGCCGGCTATGCGCGCTTGCGCAACGCAGGCGATGCGCTGCTAGTAGTGACCGGCGCGGACAGCACCGACTTCGGTTCGGTGTCATTGCATCAGAGCGCCGAGGAAAACGCCGTCGAGCGCATGCGGTCGCTGGGGAATTTCTCGATTGCGCCAGGAGCAAGCGTTGCGTTTGTGCCAGGCGGCAAGCATTTCATGCTGATGCAGCCGGCGCGCGAATTGAAA
>JANXVS010000048.1 GCA_025351555.1 Pseudomonadota bacterium
CCACCAGCGGCACGGCATTGACCAGCAACACGAACAGCAGATTGATCCAGCGCATAGCCCGCTCCCCGGATGCGACGGGAGTATAACGTGCGATTATTGCGTCGCGCGGCGGTCACAGGCGCATCCGCTATCATGTGCGCATGCCCCACGCCAATCTCAAACTCAACGAGCCTGTTGGCGACAGCGTCAAAACGACCACGTGCTACATGTGCGCGTGCCGATGTGGAATCAAAGTGCACCTGAAAGACGGCCGTGTGCGCTACATCGAAGGCAATCGCGCGCACCCGGTCAACAAGGGCGTGTTGTGCGCGAAAGGATCGGCCGGCATCAAACAGCATTACTCGCCGGCGCGATTGTCGAAGCCCTTGCTGCGCGTTGGCGAGCGCGGTGCCGGCGAGTTCCGCGAGATCGAATGGGATGAAGCACTCGCACTGGCAACCCAGTGGCTCGGCGATATCCGCGCAAGCAATCCCGACAAGCTCGCTTTTTTCACCGGCCGCGACCAGTCGCAGGCGCTGACGAGCTGGTGGGCGCAGCAGTTTGGCACCGTGAACTACGCCGCGCACGGTGGCTTCTGCTCGGTCAATATGGCCGTCGCCGGAATGTATACTTTGGGCGGCAGCTTCTGGGAATTCGGCGAACCCGACTGGGAGCAGACAAAGTATCTGCTGATGTTCGGCGTGGCCGAAGATCATGATTCCAATCCGATCAAGCTCGGTCTCGGCAAACTCAAGGGTCGTGGCGCAAAAATCGTCGCGATCAATCCCGTGCGCACCGGCTATGCGGCGATCGCGGATGAATGGATCGGTATCCGCCCCGCTACCGACGGCTTGTTCGTCGGCGCGCTGATCCGCGAACTGCTGATCCACGACTGGATCGATTTCGATTACCTGGTCAAGTATACGAATGCGCACTATCTGGTGGTGCGCAATCCGGGCGGAGTCGATGATGGCCTGTTCGCGCGTGATGCGAATGACAAACCACTGTGCTGGGACAAGTCCTGCGCAAGCGCGAAGCCCGCGGACACGCTGGATATCTCGCCGGCCATCGTCGGCGAATTCGCCCTGCCCGACGGACGCACAGCGGTGCCTGCGTTTCAATTGCTGGCCGAGCGCTTCCTCGTACCCGAATACGCACCAGAGGCCGTCGCCCCACAGTGCAGCGTTGATGCGTCGACGATCCGCCGTATCGCCGCCGAAATCGCCGATGTCGCGTTCAAGCAGGAAATCCGCCTGCCGCAGCGCTGGACGGATGCAGCCGGACGCGAACACACGGAAATGATCGGCCGGCCAGTCTCGATGCATGCGATGCGCGGCATCGCCGCGCATGCAAACGGTTTCCACACCTGCAGGATGCTGCACACGTTGCAAATGTTGTTGGGCGCGATCGATACGCCGGGCAGCTTCCGCTATCAGCCGCCGTATCCGAAATCGGTGCCACCAGCAAATCGGCCGGGCCGGTCGCGCAAGGACAATGGCGCGCTCGATGCCGGCCCGCTCGGCTACGTGCACGCGCCGGAAGATCTCGTTGTCGATGCGAACGGCGCACCTCGCCGCATCGACAAGGCGTTCTCATGGGAATATCCATTGGCCGCGCACGGCATGCTGCAGAGTGTGATCCGCAATGCCTGGGCCGGCGATCCATATCCAATCGACACCTTGTTCCTGTTCATGGCCAACATGGGCTGGAACTCGTCGATGAACACGATGCAGACGCAGGCCATGCTGTGCGATCGCGATCCAGCCAGCGGCGAGTATAAAATTCCACATATCATTTACGTGGACGCCTACTCGTCGGAAACCGTGGCGTTCGCCGACCTGGTGCTGCCAGATACGACCTACCTGGAACGCCATGATTGCATCTCGCTGCTGGATCGCCCGATCTCGGACGCCGACAGCGCCAGCGATGCGATCCGCCAGCCGGTGTGCGAGGCTGGTTCTGATGGAAGTGGACGTGACGTGCGTCCGTTCCAGGACGTGCTGATCGATCTCGGCGCGCGCCTTGAGTTGCCGGGCATGGTGACCGATGAAGGCACACCGAAATATCCCGGCGGCTATGCGCAGTACATGGTCGAGCACGAGCGCGCACCGGGCGTTGGCCTGCTCGCCGGCTGGCGCGGCCGTGACGGCAACAAACACGGTGTCGGCGAACCGAATCCTCAACAGCTTGAAGTATACAAAGCGAATAATTGCTACTGGCACGTGGACGTGCCCACGGCGGGCCGCTACTACAAGATGGCCAATCGCGATTACCTTACCTGGGCAAAATCGCTCGGCTTCGTCGGCTCGACCGAGGCAATCGTGCTGGAGCTGTACTCCGAGCGCCTGCAGAAATTCCGGCTCGCAGCGCAGGGGCACGGCGCGCATCAGCCGCCGGATCGCGAACGCGGGCGTGTGGCAACCTATTTCGATCCGCTACCGTTTTGGTACGAGTCAACGGATAGCCCGCAGCCCGCAACCCGCAGCCTTCAGCCCTTTGCCCTGTCCGCCATCACCCAGCGCCCGATGTTCATGTACCACGCCTGGGGTTCGCAGAACGCCTGGTTACGCCAGATTGCGGCGCGCAACTTTTTATACCTGCACCCGGATACCGCAGCGGCGCATGGCGTCGCCGATGGTGATTGGGTCTGGGTCGAGTCCGCGCACGCGCGCATCCGCGTGCAGGCGAAATTTCACGCCGGCACGGCGCCGGGTACGGTGTGGAGCTGGAACGCGATCGGCAAACGCCGGGACGCGTGGAAACTCTCCGCCGATGCGCCCGAGTATACAAAAGGATTTTTGCTCAATCATGTGATTGACGATCTACTGCCGCCGCGCAGCGACGGTCACCGCTATGCGAACGCCGATCCGGTCACCGGACAGGCGGCGTGGTTCGATCTGCGTGTGCGATTGATTCGCGAAGCCGACGCGCAGGTGCCGGGGCATCGAATCGACATGGAGCGCGAGGCGCACGTATGACGATGCTGCCTCCGCCATCGCCGAAGAAACTCGGCCTCGTCATCGATCTGGATATCTGCGTCGGTTGCCACGCCTGCGCGGTCGCGTGCAAAGAATGGAACGACGGCGGCCAGTTCGGACCGCTGCCGGACGAGAACCCATACGGCAAGGAGCCGCTCAGCGTCTGGTTCAATCGCGTGCATACGTATGAAGTTGAGACGCAGGACAATGGCAAGCCGCCAATGACCGTGCATTTCCCGCGCTCGTGCCTGCACTGCGAGACGCCGGATTGCGTGACCGTGTGCCCGACCGGCGCCAGTTACAAGCGCGCCGAGGACGGCATCGTCCTGGTCGATGAAGACAAGTGCATTGGCTGCCAGTTGTGCGCCTGGGCCTGCCCCTATGGCGCGCGCGAATTCAGCGAGCAACGCGGCGTCATGCAGAAATGCACGTTGTGCATCGATCGAATCTACAACGAAACTCTCGACGAGATCGACCGCCAACCCGCCTGCGTGATGGCCTGCCCGACGCGCGCGCGGCACTTCGGGGATCTTGGTGATGCGGATTCGGCGGTATCGAAACTCGTCGCCGAACGCGGTGGCTACGACTTGATGCCCGAAATGGGTTACAAGCCCGTCAACAAATACCTGCCACCACGGGAACGCCGCGATGGCTGCCCGTCGAAAGTCGCGACGCCACAAGAGGAAAAAGTGGATTTTTCCACCGCGTCGCCGCTGCTGCGCTGGATGGACAAGTTGCTGTCGCGCTGATGCATCCTGCCCTCTCCGTTATCTTCTTCACCGCCGTTTCCGGCACAGGCTATGGCCTGTTGTTTTTGCTCGGCCTGATTCTTGCGGCTGATGCATTGCTATTCAGTCGTGCGCAAGCACTGATCGTGCTGGCAACGGGAAGCGTGTTCGCCGCCGCAGGCCTGAGCGCTTCGCTGTTCCATCTCGGCCAGCCGCAGCGCGCCTGGCGCGCATTGAGCCAATGGCGCAATTCGTGGTTGTCGCGCGAGGGCGTGGCAGCGCTGCTCAGCTTCGCGCCGGTGTTCGCGCTCGGCTTCGCACTGTGGCGCGATGCCGCTGCATCGACTTTGCGCGCCTGCGCCATCGTGCTTGCGGTCATGGCCGTGATCACGGTGTGCTGCACGGCGAAAATTTATACTTCGCTGAAAACGGTACACGCTTGGCACAATGCGTATGTGTTGCCGGGATATCTGCTGTTCGGACTGCTTGGCGGCGCGGCGTGGCTGTGGGCGCTGGCAGCGATGACCGGTGCAGACGACGCGCTCGTGCAGCGCGACCTGCCGGTCCTCGTCGCCGTACTCGCGGCTGCTTGCGCGATGCTCAAGCGCTTCTATTGGCGCTTTATCGACACGACGCGGCACGCGGCGACGGTGGAATCCGCTACCGGCCTGGGCCGCTACGGCGCGGTGCGCAGCGTCGAGGCGCCGCATACCGAGGAAAATTACCTCACCCGCGAAATGGGCTTCGCACTTGCCCGCAAGCATGCAGCAACGCTGCGCGTGATCGCGCTGGTGCTGTTCGCGGTGCTGCCGGTTGCGCTCGCGCTGCCTGCGCTGATTTTCCGTTCGACGACCCTGGCCATCATCCACGCCAGCGTCACTGCGCTGTGCGTGACCGCCGGCATCTTCGTCGAGCGCTGGCTGTTCTTCGCCGAAGCCAAGCACGTCGTGATGCTCTATTACGGCAGTGAACACACCCGAATGTCAGCGAACCTCGTTTATCGCCGGTGATTTCTGTATTTTTGTATACAAAACGTAGTTTGCGTACCTTGGGTTTTTTTCAGCGCCCAAGCAACACACCCGCACCGAGCGCCAGCAGCATCTCGGCGACCTCGCGACCGAGCGCCTCAGCCGCAGTGCGCGCACCTTCGCCCTGCGCACGCACGAGCTTGCCGCTCGCCGCATCGCCGACCAGGCCGTTCAGATGCAGGCCCTGTTCGGTCTCGATGCAGAACGCGGCGATCGGCACCTGACAATTACCCTGCAAATGTCGCGTCAACGCCCGCTCGGCAGCGACGCAACGCGCAGTGTCGGCGTCATGCAGCGGAGCCAAAAGGTCGGCTGCGCGTGCATCGCCGGCGCGCTGCTCGACCGCAATCGCGCCCTGCGCCGCCGCCGGCAACCATGCCGGCGCATCGAGCCGGCTGCGTATGCGTGCGGAAAGTCCCAATCGATCAAGCCCCGCACAGGCGAGCACGATGGCGTCGTAGTCGCCGGCGTCGAGCTTGTTCAGGCGCGTGTTGACGTTGCCGCGCAAATCCAGCGCAACCAGATCCGGGCGCAACGCCTTGAGCTGGGCCTGGCGCCGTAGCGATGACGTACCG
Organism: Pseudomonadota bacterium; assembly: GCA_025351555.1. Lineage (GTDB taxonomy): Bacteria > Pseudomonadota > Gammaproteobacteria > Xanthomonadales > Rhodanobacteraceae > Rudaea. Next base: position 5,289 of record JANXVS010000048.1, read on the forward strand.
ACACGCGCATTTTGCGGCAAAGTATCCAAACGCGCATAGTGTACGGACACGAAAGCATCCGCCGCATCAGCGCGTTCGAGCACCGCGCCGATCGCGAATCCGGGCTCCAGATCCATGGGCACATCCTTGAACGAATGCACCGCGATATCTGCGTGGCGTTCGAGCATTGCCACTTCGAGTTCTTTCAGGAACAGACCCTTGCCGCCGATATCCGCCAGTGGGCGATCGGTGATCTGGTCGCCGCGCGTGGTCATCGGCACCAGTTCGATGGACAGGCCCGGATGTGCTGCGCGCAGCCGCGCCGCGACGTGCTCGGCCTGCCACAGGGCCAGCGCGCTCTGGCGCGTGGCGATGCGCAGCGGCGCGGTCACAGATTGCGCACCAGCTTGCGCAGGTCCGGCAGGTTGCGCCGGCTGACTTCCAGCGGCGTCGTCACGCCACGCAGCTGGGCGAAGATGCGACCATCCGCGCTGCGCGTGAGTCCGGCCAGACGCTCGCGCGCGACCAGGCAGTTGCGATGAATGCGCACGAAGCGTTCGGCGAATTCGGTTTCCAGCGCCTTGAGCGCTTCCTCGACCAGGACTTCGCCGCCGGTGTGATGCACGACGACGTATTTGTCCTCGGCGAGCAGATACTGGATATCGGCGACCGCCACCAGCACCAGATTGCCGCGCACGCGCGCGCACAGATGACTGCGATGCGGTGCGACGACACCCGCGCTTTGCACCTGCGCCAGCTGCGGCGTACCGAAACGCCGCGCACGCTCAAGCGCGGCTTGCAGACGTTCGCGCCGAATGGGTTTTACCAGATAGTCAACCGCATTGGCCTCGAACGCGGCCAGCGCGTGCTCGTCGTAAGCGGTGCAGAAAATCACCGCAGGTGGCGCATCAAAACCGGCGATATGGCGTGCTGCCTCCAAGCCATCCATCAACGGCATGCGAATATCGAGTAGCACTACGTCCGGCGCCAGCCGCGCCACTGCTTCGACCGCCTCGCGGCCGTTGCCGGCTTCGCCGACAATTTCCACATTTCCACATTCGCGCAACAACGCGTCGAGACGTTCGCGCGCCAGCGGCTCGTCGTCAACAATCAGGACTTTCATTTGTGTCTCGATGCAGGCTTCATTGTCATCGCATGGATCATACGCGTCACCTTCCAGATCCCCGCCGGACTTCGCTGCACGAAGCCCGGCCGCCCCCTTAACTTAAGGGGGCGATTCGTCCTTCGCGACGGGTAGTCGCACAGTACAAACAAAATCGTCGGCGCCAGCGGCGATATAAAGTGCGCCGCGCCGGCCGAAATGGTACTCGATACGCGAGCGCGTGTTTGCCAAGGCCATGCCGTGGCGTCCGGCGGCGCGGGCGCCGGCACGCGGGCGCGGATTGTGGATAACGATTTCGACGGCGTCATCCGCAAGGCGGCCGCGAATCGTCACCGTGCCGCCATCGGTTAGCTGCTGGATGCCGTGATATACCGCATTCTCGACCAGCGGTTGCAGCAACAACGCTGGCAACGGCATGTCAACCGGAAGCGCGGCCACATCCATCTCCACACGCAGGCGTTCACCCAGACGCAGCTTCTCGATATCCAGGTAACGCCGCACCAGGTCGAGTTCTTCGCCCAGCGTGCTGCGCGCGGTGTCGGTGCCGAGCGCGGCGCGAAACAGGTCGGACAGGTTCTCGACCGCGCGTTCGGCGTCCTGCGGCCGGGTCGGGATCAGGCTGGCGATCGTGTTCATGCTGTTGAACAGAAAATGTGGGCGGATGCGCGCCTGCAGCGCCTCAAAGCGCGCCTTCGCCTCGGCGCGCACGCGCGCGCGCCACTGCTCGAGCACATAGAAATAGCGCAGCAGCGCAGCGCCGAGCAGTGCGCAGAGGGCTGCATTACGCCAGATGAAGCGCAGTCCGAATTGCGACGACAAAGTCAAACCAAGTTCAAATCTCTGGTCGAGCATAAAAACCA
>JANXVS010000058.1 GCA_025351555.1 Pseudomonadota bacterium
TACGCGTGGCGCAATTGTCCGCCGGGCTCGTAGAGAATTTCACCGAGCGGCATCGGCACCAGTTCCAGATGCGCGACCAAGCGCTCGAACTCGGCCGTGGGCAAGGCGGCGAGCAGATGATTTTGATTCGGACTGTGAAGCAATGACATGAATTATCGCCGAGAACGTGCGCGTCAGTGCTTGGTGGTGATTTCCACGCCGATGCCGCGATAACCGATGAAGCGGCAGGCCTGAGTGAACATCGGCTCGCCACTGACCCGGAACTGTTGTTGCGAACCGTCGGTGTTGAGACGGCTGAAGATGAAATCCAGGAAAGGTTGCCGGGCCGCAATGCGCGCCTGCAGCTCTTCGCGTTCTGCCTGGTTCCAACCTGCCACCGACGCAGCGCGAGCGGTTCCCGGCAAAGCATCCACGCGGATACCGAGCATCTCCAGCACCGGGCCGGAAACCTTGGTGAAGGCGCCGCTTTCGTCCTGCTCCCAGTACCAGTCGGAGGCCAGCTCCGTCAGGCTGCGATAGCGGGCTTCGCTTTCGCGCAGTTCGGCGGTCCGCTCCTGCACGGTCTGTTCCAGCGCCAAATTGTGATTCTCGAGTTTCTTGTACAGCAGCCGCACTTCCAGCAGGTTGTGGATGCGCGTCTTGACTTCGATCAGGTCGAACGGCTTGCTGATGAAATCCTTCGCGCCGGCTTGCAACGCGCGCAATTTGTGGCCCGGTTGGGCAGTGATCACAAGAACCGCAAGGTAGCCATCCGCCGCGTTGGTCTTGAGCCCTTCCATCACCTGGAAGCCGTCCATGCCGGGCATCTGCAGATCGAGCAGGATCAGGTCGTAACGGTTCTTGCGATTGAGCGCGCAGACCTCCTGCGGATTCATGGTCGAAGTCACGCGGGTGTAGCCGGCTTCGCGCAGCATCTGCTCGAGCAGGATGACATTGGTCTCCTGATCATCGACGATCATGACGCTGGCATTGAGAATGTCGGACTCGGTAACCATCAGGCGGGTTCCGGTTTCGGTTCCACTGTTCGGCGTGGTGCCGTTTGCGCAAATTTCAGCGCCACGTCCAGCGCATCCATGAACTGGTTCACTTTTATCGGTTTGGTCAGATAGTTGAAGAACCCGGCCTCAAGGGCCTTCTCGATATCGCGCGGCACCGCGTTGGCGCTGAGCGCGATGATCGGGATATGCGCCGTCGATGGGTCCGCGCGCAGGATTTTCAGCGCGGCGATCCCGCTAATGCCGGGCAGGTTGATGTCCATCAGAATGATGTCCGGCTGATAGGCGCGCGCAAACTCGATGCCGAGATCGCCGTCCGCCGCGCTCAGCAGGCGCAGGTCGGAGCGGCGCGCAATGATTTGCTCGACCAGTTCCAGGTTGGCTGGATTGTCTTCCACATACAGAAGGGTGCGCGGCGGTGCGCCGTCCGGCGCCTGCGGTCGCGTGTGCGCCCCGCTTTCGGCTTCCAGCGTCGCAAGTTGCGGTGCCGTCGTCAGGCCCAATTCGATCCAGAATACGCTGCCGACCCCGACCGTGCTGTCGACGCCGATGTCCCCTCCCATCAGTTCGACCAGTCGCTTGGTCACCACCAAGCCGATGCCGGTACCTTCCTCCGCGCCGGCCTTTTTTCCGAGACGATTGAACGGCTGGAACAGTTGCGCCAACTGTTCGGGCGAAAGTCCGGCGCCGGTGTCGCGCACGCTGATGCGAATCGAATTCGGGGGGCTTAGGGTACATTCGACGGCAACCGCACCTCCCGGCTTGTTGTACTTGATCGCGTTGAAAAGAAGGTTGATCAGAACCTGTTTGACCCGGGTCCGGTCGGCTTCGACGAAATAGGGGATTTCGAAGCGCGGGAACTTCATCCCGATGCCGCGTTTGTGGGCCTGCGGCTCGATCATGGCTCGGCATTCGAGCATCACCTCGGACAGCGAGACCGGCTCTCGCGACAGGGTCACCTTGCCCGACTCGATGAGGGCGAGATCGAGGATTTCGTTGATCAGCTCCAGCAGATACCAGCCTGCCTTGAGAATCTGGTCAAGATTGCGCTTCTGCGAGGGTGTAGGCAGCGGAGAGCCGATTTCCATGAGCTGGGCGAAGCCGAGGATGGCATTGAGCGGCGTACGCAATTCATGACTCATGCCGGACAGAAAATCGGTTTTCGCGCGATTGGCTTTCTCGGCCGCATCCATCGCCGCGTTCAGTTCCGATTCGACACGCTTGCGCACGGAATTGTCGGTGCCGATCAATAGGTAGCCGATGAGGTCGCCATAATCGTCGCGCAGCGCCGTGATCGAAACGACCGCCGGAAAGCGGCTGCCATCCTTGCAGATATAGGTCAGTTCATAGATGTCTTCGATCCCACACGACGCCTTGAAAGCCAGGGCCTCGAAGCCTGGCGCAATGGTGGTGGCCAGTTCGAAGCTCAATGCTTGGGCACGCGCCATTACCTCCTGCGGATCATGAATGTCGCTGGGGTTGATTTTGTTCACGACTTCGGCGGCCAGATAACCCAGCATGCGCTCGGCGCCGACATTGAATAATTGGATGATGCCTTTCTCGTCGGTAGCGATGATCGAGAAATTGGCGCTGGTAAGGATCGCGTTCTGCAAGGCCCCTGCTTTGAGCAAGGCGGTCTGGCGTCGCACTTCGATACTGCCATCCACCTTGCCGGCATCGTCGACTAGGCTGAATTCACTTCCTGTTTCTGGCATGGCCGATTTCCATGAAAAGCGTACGACGATCGCGGGAGGAAACTCGCTAGTCGGGCCAGCAGCGAAAGACCGCTACTTCGGACAGTGGTAGTGACAGATCCTCTCCCGAGGCGGTGGCCCATCATCACGATCTTTCCAGCCGCCTTCTGTACGCTGGCGCACGTAGGCGACAGGAGGCGTCTTCGTTCAGCAACCAGTGTTTGACCGGTCAATCTTCATTTGCACGAATCAAAGTCGGCAGCGCGATCGGCGCGGTCGCGAAAATCTGCGCAATGTCGTCGTTCCCCAGCGGGCGCCACTGACCCACGGGCAGATCGCCGAGCAGTAACGCACCGCACGCCACGCGATGCAGGGTCTCGACATGGTTTGCGACCGCCGCGAACATGCGCCGCACCTGGTGGTAGCGGCCCTCGCTAACCGTGATTTGCGCGTTTCGCGGACCGAGCACGCTCAGCATCGCCGGTGCGAGCGGCGTCGTCTCCGACTCCAGCATCAGGGTGCCGCTCGCGAACGTTTCGGCCTCACCGCCGCGCAGATCCTGCGCGAGCGTGGCTGCATAGACCTTCGTCA
>JANXVS010000260.1 GCA_025351555.1 Pseudomonadota bacterium
CGTCATGCTAGCGCAAATCGGCTTGCCTTGCCGGCACTTGGATCACGCGCTGACGATTCGCCCTACAACGGCGCCCTCGCATGGATGGCGCCGCCCCGAATCAATCACTACGGATCAATTGCGCTCCGATCGGTTGCGCAACGCTTGCAGGTGATCGCCACTGACGTAAACGCGCGCGCCCGGACGAAAGCCGGGATTGTCGTACTGGGTGACCGTCGCCCAGCGACCGTCGTCCAACTCGACGCGAAAACGCCAGGCGTAACCTGACCGTGCGCGCGCATCATTTTCTTCGACCGAATCACCGATGGCGGCACCGCCGACCGCACCAATAGCGGTCGCTGCCGCGCGCCCGCCGCCACGACCGAACTGGTTGCCGATCACACCGCCGATGATGGCGCCAAGGACGGCACCGCCGCCGGAAGTCCGCTGACGTATTTCGACTTGGTCGATATCGCGCACGGTGCCGCAGCGGTGGCAAGAGCGCCCCGAATACTGCTGGTCGGAAGATGAATATCCCTGATCGGATGAATCGTGATATACGACTCGCTGACGCGGCGGCGGCGCGACGCAGGCACTCAGGCCGAACACCGCAACCAGCGCAATGACACTGATGTTTCGCAACATGGTTCTATCCTCACTTAGGTTGGCAGCTATATCAACGGATGGCTGCATGGTTGGTTGAATGCAGTTTCCCGCATGTCACGTGAACGATTCTGAAACCGCGTTCGAGCCAACCCACACGCGGCTGCACGCGCGCGGCCGGCGCCTGCGTTAGCATGGCGTCTCACAGCCTCACCCGAGAAACCGCATGGACCCCACGGAAAGCCCGCGCCGGCTCAGCGACCGTATCCGCAACCTGGACCCACAAAGCGCCGTCGATCGCCTCAAGTCCCAATCCGACGCAGCGATCGCGCAGACCCTGGCCGAACTCGGGCCCGGTCACGCCATCGATATCCTGGAAAAGTTTTCCGCCGAACGACGCGCGCGGATCGCCGCTGCAACCCTGTCTGGCGAAGGCGAACAGTGGTTGAAGGATTGGCATTACCCCGAAGGCAGTGTCGGTCGCCTGATGGAGGTATCGCCCGCGCAATTCCGGCCACAAACGCCGGTGCGCGACGTGATCGAAGCGATGCGCGAAGTGATCAAGCAGCAATTGATCACCTATGTTTTCGCAACCGAAGCCGATGGCCGCCTGGTCGGGATCGTCACTTTCCGTGAGCTGCTGTACGCACTGCCTGAGCAGCGCCTGGAAGAAGTCATGGTGCGTGATCCGTTTTTTTTGCGCCCAGAAACCAGTTTGGTCGACGCGATGCGCGAGGTGGTCACGCGTCACTATCCGGTCTACCCCGTCTGCGATGCGAACGGCCGGTTGATCGGCAAGGTACGCGGTCAGGTGCTGTTCGAGCAGCAGGCGTTCGAGATCAGTGCACAGGCCGGCTCGATGGTCGGTGTCGAGAAGGAAGAGCGCACCACCACGCCGTGGCAGCGCGCGCTGAAATTCCGTCACCCCTGGTTGCAACTGAATCTGCTCACCGCCTTTATCGCGGCGAGCGTGGTCGGGGTGTTCCAGAACACGGTGAACCACATCGTGCTGCTTGCCGTGTTCCTGCCCGTACTGTCCGGGCAATGCAGCAATACTGGCTGCCAGGCGCTCGCCGTCACCTTGCGTGGAATGACGCTTAACGAATTGCGCGCCGGCGTCGGCCGCAAACTGATACTCAAGGAAGCCTGGCTCGGATTCCTCAACGGTCTGCTGGTTGGCTTGGTGGCCAGTATCGCGATGTTCACAATTGCGCATTTTCAGCAAAATACACACCCGTTCGCACTTGCCGCAATCACCTTGGTCGCCATGGCTGTCAGCAGCGTCGCCAGCGGCGTGGCGGGCGCCGCGGTACCGCTGGGGCTCAAGCGCCTTGGCGCTGATCCCGCGATGGCATCGAGCATTTTCCTGACCACCGCCACCGATGTGGTGAGCATGGGCTTGTTTCTCGGCATGGCGGCGTGGCTCATCCCCTGATGCTTGAGCTGACCGACAGCCACTCCCACCTCGACGCCACCGAATTCAACGCCGATCGCGGGGATGTATTGGCACGCGCGCGCGCTGCCGGCGTGACGCGCCAGATCGTTCCCGCCGTTGCGTTGGGGACTTTCAACAAGCTACGCGCAATGTGCCATGTGGAAAAAGCGCTTTATCCAGCTTATGGCTTGCACCCGATGTATCTGGCCGAGCATCAACCGGAACATCTGCAAGAACTGGCACACTGGATCGAGCGTGAAAAGCCGATCGCCGTCGGCGAATGCGGCCTGGATTTCTACGTGGAAGGACTGGATGCGGATACACAGCGAATGTACTTTCGCCGCCAGCTGGAATTGGCCCGCGACTTCGACTTGCCCGTGATCCTGCACGCGCGCCGCGCACTCGACGAAGTCACCGCCGCAATCCGTCGCGTCGGTGGGCTGCGCGGTGTTGTTCACAGCTTTTCCGGCAGCATCGAACAGGCACATCAGTTGTGGAAGTTGGGATTTTGCCTCGGCGTCGGCGGACCGGTCACCTACCCGCGCGCGCGTCGCCTGCGCGAAATCGTTGCTGCCATGCCAATCGAATTTCTGCTGCTGGAAACCGATTCGCCGGATCAGCCGTTGCATGGGCATCAGGGTGCGCGCAACGAACCGGCGCGGATGGTGGAGGTCTGCATCTGTGTGGCAGAACTGCGTGAGATGGAGCCGCCGGCAATTGCCAACGTCACGACCAAGAATTGCTCCCAACTGTTCAGGCTTGATCAGCAAAAGCCGCGATCATGTCTCAACCAGTGAATCTGCCACGCTGGTTCCGCGCACTTCTGCTGCTGCTCGCCCTGCTGACGTGCGCGCGCGGCGCCTGGCTGGTGCTGCACCGACCATTGATCGGGCTGGCGAACAGCTACGATGAGGTTCGCTACAGCAGTTGTTTCAATCTCGCGCCGATACGGCCAGGCGTGCCGCCGGCCGAATTCAATCCGCAGGCGCCGTTGCGGGTATTCGGTTTCTACGACGGGTTTCCAGCGGACGTCTGCGTCGGAACATCCGACCTCCTGTTCACGGCCCCGATCGCCTATGGCTGGAAACTCACCGAGGCGCTGGGCGCTGCGCCGGCGCACTCGATCGGCAAGCTCGGCGCATGGCGCTTGCTTGTCTGGTCGATGCTGCTGGCGTGGTTCACGCGCGCGTGGCTTGCAAGCAAGCGGCCGGACGCCGCGTTCGCAATGCTCGCCTGCACCGGACTGGTCTTCTTCGATCCGGGCAACACAGTGCTCTTCAACACATGGTACGCAGAGCCCGCCGCGACATTCGGTCTCTACCTTGGTTGCGTCGGCGCCCTGTTGACCTTTCAGACGAATCGACGGCTGATCTGGTGGGCGACGGCGCTGGGCTCCGCGATGCTGGCAGCGAGCAAGATGCAGCACGTCATGTTGCCGTTGCTGCTGGCTTTCGCCTGCATCGCTGTCGCTAGGCGCGCGGGCCGCGCCGCAGCGTTGGCACTAATGTTCGGCGGTTTGATCGGCGCAATGTTCTCGATCGCAAACGGCACGCGTCCTGCGAGCCGAGGCATCGAACTGGCGAACCGCGGCAATTTTGTCCTGATGGTCCTGTTGCCGAACGTGGATGATCCGCTGCAAGTCGCCAAGAACATTGGCCTGAGCGCCGCCTGCGCTGCCCATGCCGGCCCGCATGGCATCTGGGCTTTGCAAGGGCCAATTGAGCAGTCTTGCCCTAGTCTGGCCAATGTATCCTCTGCGCACGCTTGGGCATCCCTGATTGGCGAGCAGGCAGCCTTGGCCCGTTCACTCGGAAACATCCCATACTCGCTGTTGCCCTGGGTCTCCAACGACCTCGGCATGGTTGAGGGCGGAAATTATTTGCATCTGCCTGTGTCACAGTGGTCGCTCGATCGGCTGTTCGGCAACGACCCCAACGTCGCGCGCCTTCTGCTGGCACTGCCTTGGTTGGTATTCCTGGGCGTTCTGCTGATTCGCGCCGGTCCGCTTGCCAGAGTCGCTGCAGCGATGTGTGCCGTCGTCGCTCTTGAAGTCCCCGTGGTCGCGATGTTCGGTGATGGCTACAGTGATTTTGCCAAGCACGCGCAACTGGCCATCGTGGCATCGCTCGCCAGTTTATCGATCCCGTTGGCTGCAATTGCGCAGCGCTGGTTTGACCGTGGGGGCGGATAGCGCTACTTCGACAATAGCCGCTCGATCACCCGCGCGGCGGCAACCATGCCGAATGTCGCGGTAACGTGCATCGCGGCGCCCAAACCGCCGCCGCAATCGAGCTTGAGGCCGGCCTCGGCGTTGACATTGCGCGTCTTGCATACGCTGCCATCCGCCTGCGGATAATTGACGTTCTCGCGTGAGAACACCGCCTGCACGCCAAAGTAGCGTTTCGGATTGCGTGTCCAGCCGCGTTCGTCGCGCAGGCGCCGCCGCACCAGGCCAAGCAGGATATCGTGCTCGGTTTTCGACAAGTCGCGCGCCGTGATCAGGGTCGGATCGGTGCGGCCACCGGCAGAACCCGAAACGACGATGGGAATTTTCCGCCTTTTGCAGAATGCGATCATTTCCACTTTTATACGCAAGGCATCGCAGGCATCGATCACGGCGTCATAGCCGCGATCCAGCAGGGTGGGCAGATTGTTCACAGTCACAAACTCGGCCAGCGCATGCACGTGGAGCTGCGGATTGATCGCGCGTGCGCGCTCGGCCACGACATCGACTTTCTGGCGTCCGAACTCACCTTCCAGCGCGTGCGATTGGCGATTGACGTTGGATACGCAGACATCGTCGGCGTCGATCAGGGTCAGTTCGCCGACACCAGATCGCGCCAGCGCCTCGGCCGCCCACGAGCCGACGCCGCCGATACCGACGACGCAC
>JANXVS010000089.1 GCA_025351555.1 Pseudomonadota bacterium
GCCACCATGCCGAGGATGCGGTCGGTCAGTTCCTTCTCGAAACCGTTCATCACCGAGATCACCGTGATCAGCGCCGTCACGCCGACGGCGATGCCTAGCATCGACACCAGCGAGATGAACGAGATGAAGTGATTGCGGCGCTTGGCGCGGGTGTAGCGCAGGCCGATAAAAAGTTCGAGTGGACGAAACATCAGCTGCGGAAATCCGTTTGCCTGGGGTCAACGCGTGGCGTGCGAGGATTGTGGGGCAGATTGCCTTACCACTGTTGCGACTGCAAGCAGCATCAACTCGGTTTCATGCCTGCAAAAGCGCTTCCGCCAGCATACGCGGCGAGTAAATCGTCACGCCGTCGAACGTTTTGCCGTAGCCAGCACCGAAATGCGTGCGATCGCCAGTAACCAATGCGTCGCAATCCAAGTGTATCGCCGCGGCCAGTACGGGCTGATCTTTTTCCAGCAACCGGTCGATATTCTTTGATGCGGAACGTGGCGCTTGCAGGCGTCCAACGTGCAGAAGCGCGAGCATCGCCATCGCTGCGCGCGACACGCGCGAACGAACGCTGTTGCAACGCTATCGCGCCTTGCCTGCACGGTTCCAGGACGCGGTGTTGGAAATCATGCGCCCTGCAAGCGAACGCGGAGTGGAATAGCGCGCTACGCCGCATGCCGCGCGTGGCGGACTTACCAACCTTCGCACGCGAGCGCGACTGCAACTCACGGCGCGCGCTTGGCCAACACGCTGGCCATGCGCGTTTGCCAACCGGCTCCGCTGGCCTTCCAGCGGGCCAATGTGTCGTTGGGCACGCGCAACGAAATGGCCGTTTTCGGCTGCCCAACCACCGGGCGGCCGCGCAGCTTGCGCTGCAGGGTTGCAGGCAATCCGAAGAACGGAACCGCTGTTCGGAACATCTTGTCCGTCCTCTCCGGATTGTCGTCGTCAACCATTTCGGGTTTGGGCTTCTTTTTCATACCGTTTCACCTCGCGTCTATTGGCCTTGCGGAAACTGATCACGCGGATGCCGGCGGCGGTTTCAACAAACACCAGCATGTGCAACCGTTCGCTCAGAAACCCCGTAGCCTGCATCCGTTTCTCGCCGTAATCGCGGCGGCGGTCTTCGCGGAATATCGCCGCCGCGAAGTCGAACTCAGCGACGCGCTCGAAAGACAGCCCGCGCTCGGCAATGTTGCAATCGTTCTTGCCGGCGTCGAATTCGATCTTCACTGGATTATTGTATATTCATATATACATAAATGCAAGTGGCAAAAGTGCATGCGGATCGAATGGGATATCCCACTTCACGCACTCGCCTGCGCATCAATCGCGCGCCCGCGCAAGCCTTACGCGCAAGCGCCGCCGAATATCCGCATCACAATTATCTGGCGTCAGCACCAGCGACACGCGCACGCCATCGCTGCGGCGCAAGCTGAGCACGATCCAGTCGCCGCGCACGACCGCATGTTGCAGCTCGGCGACGTGTTCGGCACCGCCGACGTTGGCGACGCGCCAGTGCCCGGCTGCGTGCCAGGCGACACGCCGTGCGGGTACGCGCAGGAAGTGCCGTAGCGTGTAGCCCGCGTAGATGCAGGCGGCACCAGCGAGTGCGAGTTTCATCCAGAAATCGACTCCGCTCAAGGCGAGCGCGCCAAGTGCGAGCAGGGCAATCAGCACAATCGTCGCCGCGAGCCAGTGCGACGGCCGATACTCAAATGCGATCGCGGGCGCGGATTTCATCGATGATGATTCGCCAGCCGACATCCACAGGAACGTCACGGCCACTCAGCCAGTTCCACAACTCCGGATCCTGCTGATCGAGCAAGGTGGAAAATGCTGCTTTTGCTGCATCGTCCACTTTTTCATAACGAACGTCGAGATACCAGCCGAGCAATTGATCGAGTTCGCGCATGCCGCGCCGGCAGTGCCAGCGCAGGCGCGATTCGTCGGCGCTCATCGCAGCAGGCCGAACGTGAGCACCGCCCACAGAACCCACAGCGCGACGCCACCGGAAAAGTAAACGTAAAAGCGATGTATGACCTTGTTGTAGCTGCAATGGATTGCGCTGTGCAGAACGCGCAACACTACGAACGCCCAGGCCAGTCCCAACGTCAATGCACTGACCTGTGCCGTCTGCACCGCTACAACAAGCGCCAGATAGAACAGCACCGGCAACTCGAACAGGTTGCGGAAATTGTCGGCGGCCTTGCTGTCGGTTAGCTTCGCGGCGGATTGCGCTGACGTCGCTACGGCCTGTGGATGGATGTGCTCGCGCTTCATCTGTGCGACGCGCGAGAAGTACATGCGCAGCCAGACCACGAAAGTTAGTGCCGCCATCGCAACCGCCGGCCAGTACATCAGCTGCGCGGTCATCAACCCTGCCTCTCGACCATCAGCTTCTTGATCTCTCCGATCGCTTTCGCGGGGTTCAGGCCCTTGGGGCAGGTCTTGGTGCAGTTCATGATGGTGTGGCAGCGATACAGCTTGAACGGATCTTCCAGTTCGTCCAGGCGCGCACCGGTATCCTCATCGCGCGAATCGACGATCCAGCGATAGGCCTGCAGCAAGACTGCCGGGCCAAGATACTTGTCGCCGTTCCACCAGTAACTCGGACACGAGGTCGAGCAGCACGCGCAAAGGATACATTCGTATAAGCCATCCAGCTTGGCTCGGTCCTGTTTTGATTGCAGGCGTTCCTGATCCGGCGGCGGCGCACTCTGGGTGCGGATCCACGGCTTGATCGAGGCATATTGCGCGTAGAAATGAGTCATGTCCGGCACCAGATCCTTGACCACCGGCATGTGCGGCAGCGGATAGACCTTCACGTCGCCTTTGCAGTCGTCGATCGGCTTCAGGCACGCCAGCGTGTTCTGGCCATCGATGTTCATGGAGCATGATCCGCAGATGCCTTCGCGGCATGA
>JANXVS010000121.1 GCA_025351555.1 Pseudomonadota bacterium
TGGGGCGGCGGCGCCGAACGCTTCGTGCGCGATCTGGCCACCACCGACCGCGAACGCCATCACTTGGTGCTGCTCGCACGCGGCAATTTCGACCGGCGCCGCTACGGCGAGGTGCTGGAACTGCTTGACGACACCCTGGCACAACCGCCACTGCGCCGCCTGCATCTATCCGATCCGATCGTCAGCACCAGCTTCGCTCACCGCAGCTACGCAGCGTTTCTTGCAGAGATCATCCGTGAATACGTCGTCGACGCAATCGTGGTGTCATCGCTGATCGGGCATAGTCTTGACGCGTTGCGCACCGGCTTGCCGACGATCTACTTCGTGCACGATTTCTATCCGCTGTGGCCGCTGCTGCATCGCAATCTCGACGATGCCAGCACGACGTTCGATACAGCGCAACTGACCACAGACCTTGCGCGCGCCGACCCCGGCTTCGAGTTTGCCGAACGCGATCCGGCTTACTGGCTGGCGCTGCAAGAAGCATTCGTCGACACGGCGCTGAAGGCGAACGCGTACCTGGTCGCACCCAGCAGGGCGGCGATGACGATCTTCCTGCGTCTGCAACCGTGCTTATCGACCTTGCCGCAAGATGTCATCCCACATGGCATGGCGCCATGGCAGGCGGCCATACGCTTGCCCGCGCCATCGCCACGCCCGCGTCTGCGCCTGATCGTGCTCGGACGCGTGCGCCGTGGCAAAGCATCGCATCTGTTGCGCGCAGCACTGGCGGGACTGCGCGAACACGCTGAACTGTTCCTGCTCGGTGCCGGCCCGGAAAGCCAGGAATTTTTCGGCGAAGCCGATGTGCATATCCTGCTGAACTACCGCCGCGATGAACTGCCCGCCCTGCTCGCGCGCGTCGCGCCCGATGCCGCCCTGATCCTGCCGGATTTCGCCGAGACCTTCAGTTACACCCTGTCGGAGCTGATCAGCTTCGGCATCCCGGTGATCGCCACCCGGCTCGGCGCCTTGGGCGAACGCATCCGCGACGGCGTCGACGGTTTTCTGGTGGAACCGAACGCCGCCTCGATCATTGCCACCATTGCGCGCCTGCGCGCAGATCGTGGCGCGCTTGCCAGTGCCCGCGCGGCGCTGGTGCAAATTCCACAACGCAGCCTTGTGGACATGGCGGCTGAATATCGGAATTTGCTACCCGTGTCCGCGCGACCGATCGCACGCTATCCACTGACGCTGCCAAGCTCCGACCGCGTGAGTGTGCAGACCTTGACTGATAAGCTGGAGACAAGCCGACGCGACGGCGAAGCGCTGCACGGGAAAATCAGGGTGCAGCAACACGAGATGGACAAGCGTGCCGAATGGGCGATGGGCCTGGATGCCCAGCTCGCACGCGCACGCGCAACGCTCGAGGATCTCCACACCCAGATCACCGAACGCACCGACTGGGCGCTGTCGCTCGACGCTGAAATTGAAAAGCTCCGCATCGAGATCGCGCGTCTGCAACCGCTCGCGGCCGAACGCGATCAACTGCTGGCGAGCACGTCCTGGCGCGTCACCAAACCCTTGCGCTATGTGATGCGCAAACTGCGCGCGCTGCGCACGCGCCTCGCCTTCACGGCGAGCCGGCTGCGCGCGAATATCCATCGCACGCGCGGCAGCCTGATGAGCCGCGGCGTGGCCGGCACGTTCAAACGTGCCGCCTACGCGTTCCGCCGCGGGGCGCCATTACCGTCGCCGCTGGCTGTCGCCGTGCCGAGCGATGACTTTGCGCCGTTCGCGCTACCCACCAGCGCGCAACCGCACGTATCGATCGTGATCCCGGTCTACAACAAGATTGCCTATACGGCTGCCTGCCTGCGGTCGCTGGCCGCGCACGCCGGTGACATTCCATTTGAAGTGATCGTCGTCGATGATGGATCGACCGATGCAACAGCGGAACGCTTGACGCAGGTCGCCGGTATTCGCGTCGTGCGCAACGCGCAGAATCTCGGTTTTGTCGGCTCATGCAACGCCGGCGCGGCATGCGCCAATGGGGAATTTGTACTGTTTTTGAACAACGACACCGTCGTCACCGTGGGCTGGCTCGACGCACTGCTGCGCTGCTTCGCCGAAGAACCCGATGCCGGTCTGGTCGGCGCAAAACTGGTGTATCCGGACGGCCGCCTGCAGGAAGCCGGCGGCATCGTATTCAGCGACGGCTCGGGCTGGAACTATGGCCGCTTCGACGACCCGGCCGATCCACGCTACAACTTCCGTCGCGAAGCCGACTACTGCTCCGGTGCGGCGATCATGCTGCGCCGTGATTTGTTCAAGCAACTTGGCGGCTTCGATACGCGCTATGCACCGGCTTATTACGAAGACACGGACCTGGCCTTCGGCGTGCGCGCCGCCGGCAAGAAAGTGTTCTACGAGCCGCGCGCGATGGTGGTGCATTTCGAGGGCGTCACCGCCGGCACCGACATCGGCAGCGGCATGAAGCGCTTCCAGGTCATCAACCGCGACAAGTTTCTGCAAAAGTGGAAAAATGAACTCGCGCGTCAACCCACGCCGATCGCCAATGCCGGGCTCGCGTCCGCGGCAGCGATCTGGCGCGCTCGCGGCCGCGTGCTGATCGTGGATGCCTGCACGCCGATGCCCGACCACGATTCGGGCTCGCTGCGCATGGTCAATTTGATCCGCCTGTTGCGCGAACTGGGTTACGCCGTCAGTTTTCTTCCCGACAATCGCTTGCACGATGGTCGCTACACCGAAGCGTTGCAGGCGCTTGGCGTCGAGGCGCTGTATCACCCGTTCGTGGCCGACCCGATCGCCTGGATGCGCGAGCGTGGCCGCGAGCTGGCTGCGATCGTGCTATCGCGCCATTACATCGCCGCCAACTATGTCGGTCTGGCGCGCCTGTATGCGCCACAGGCACGCCTGATCTTCGATACCGTGGATCTGCACTACCTGCGTGAGCAGCGCGCCGCGCAACTGGATGGTAAGCCGGAACTGGCGCAGCAGGCCGCGCGCACGCAGGCGCAAGAATTCAAGCTGATGCGCGAATGCGATGTCTCCTTGGTGGTCAGCAGCGTCGAGAAGGAATTGCTTGCGCGCGAACTGCCACAGGCACACATCGAGATTGTTTCCAA
>JANXVS010000128.1 GCA_025351555.1 Pseudomonadota bacterium
GGGTTTTCAGCGGGGCGCGGAACAGGTTTCAGCGCGACTGCCACCGGAGGTGACGAAATACCTTGATTTACGTGGGCTGTTGCCACAGATTCCCGCGGCGACTCCCAATTCAACCCCGAAACCAGCCACGCCGGACAAGAAATCGTCCGTGACTTGAACACCCTTTTTATCGAGTAACGAGCATGTGCGGCATTATCGGCATCGTGGGCAAATCCGAAGTAGCCTCCGCGCTGTACGACGGCCTGACCGTTCTGCAGCATCGCGGACAGGATGCCGCTGGCATCGCCACGGTCGAGGGCGATCGCCTGCGTCTGCACAAGGGCGCAGGCTTGGTGCGCGATGTGTTCCAGCCCGACAACATGCTCAAGTTGCGCGGACGCATCGGCATCGGCCACTGCCGCTATCCCACCGCAGGGTCCGAAAGCACGGCTGAGGCGCAGCCGTTCTATGTGAACTCGCCCTACGGCATCGCGCTCGCGCACAATGGCAACCTGGTCAATACCGAAGCACTCCGACGCGAAATGTACGAGGGCGATCGCCGCCACATCAATACCGATTCGGATTCGGAAATCCTGCTCAATATCTTCGCGCATGAATTGCAGATCCAGGAACGCCACGCACTCACGCCGGATCACATCTTCAAGGCGGTGGCCGGCGTGCACGAGCGCGCCCGTGGTGGCTACGCGATCGTGTCGCTGCTGCTGGGTTACGGCATCGTCGCGTTCCGCGATCCGTATGGTATCCGCCCGCTGGTTCTGGGTGAGCGCGACACTGCCGAGGGCAAGGAATATGCGGTTGCGTCCGAATCGGTCGCCCTCGACATCCTGGGCTTCCGCCGCTTGCGTGATGTCGCGCCCGGAGAAGCGGTGCTGCTGACTGAGGACGGCAAACTGTTCAGCCGTCACTGCGCCGAAGGCTATCCGCATGCGCCGTGCATTTTTGAATATGTATACCTGGCGCGGCCGGATTCCATGATCGAGGATGTCTCGGTGTACAAGGCGCGCCTGCGCATGGGCGAGCGCCTGGCGGCCAAGATTCAGCGCCTGCGCCCGGATCACGATATCGACTCGGTGATCCCGATTCCCGACACCGCACGCACCGCAGGCAGTTCGCTTGCCGCGGCGCTGGGTTTGCCGATGCGCGAGGGTTTCGTCAAGAACCGCTACATCGGCCGCACGTTCATCATGCCGGGTCAGAGTGAGCGGGTGAAATCGGTGCGACGCAAGCTCAATGCGATCGAGCTCGAATTCCGCAACAAGAATGTGCTGCTGGTGGACGATTCCATCGTGCGCGGTACCACATCCAAGCAGATCATCCAGATGGCGCGCGACGCCGGCGCGAAAAAAGTATACTTTGCCTCGGCCGCGCCGCCGGTGCGTTTCCCCAACGTCTATGGCATCGACATGCCGGCGCCGGACGAACTGGTCGCGCACAATCGCAGCGACGAGCAAGTGCAGGCGTTGATCGGCGCGGACTGGTTGGTGTATCAGGACTTGGATGACCTTATCGCAGCCGTCGCCGAAGGCAACGAGAAACTCACCCGCTTCGATGCTTCGTGTTTCTCTGGAGAGTACGTCACCGGTGTCGAGCCCACCTATCTGAGCGATCTGGAGTTCGCCCGCTCGGATACGGCCAAGAGCCAGCGACGCCAGGCGTTGTGACGCCGATTGTCATGCGTGCGTTGTCGTGATCGCGCACACTCACGTTGTTGTGAGTGACGTGCTGCGTGACGCAGATTCGCGCTGATCGCTCATGGCATCTGGCAGAATACCCACAAGCGCAGCCGGCGCGGGGAGTAAACAGTGGAGGTACAAGGAAACCCGACGCGGAATCACGAGGCGACTCTGTTCGCGCGCGCCCGTGACTGCCTGGAAGTTGCCGATGTCGGGCAAAAACTCGTTGCCACAGCCGTTGTCGCCTCCGAATTCCATGCCGACGCACTGACACTCGGCGATGCACCACCACCACAGCCGATCGGCGCACCGGGTCGTCCGCCCCGGCCGACGCTGGTTTCGCCCCGACAAGTGCCGCACCGTGGACTCGGCTCGCCTGATGGCCGCGCCGCGTTGATTCATGCAGTCGCGCATATCGAATTCAACGCGATCAATCTGGCCTGGGATGCGGTTTATCGTTTTCGCGGCATGCCGGCAGAGTATTACCGCGACTGGGTCGGGGTTGCCGCTGACGAGGCGCGTCACTTTGCACTGCTGCAAGCGCGGCTGGCGGAGCTTGGCCACGCATATGGAGATTTCGACGCTCACGACGGGCTCTGGGAAATGGCGGTAAAGACGTCCGATTCCTGCCTCGAACGTATGGCCCTGGTACCGCGCGTGCTCGAAGCCCGGGGACTCGATGTCACGCCCGGCATCATCGAACGCCTGCGCGCGGTGGGTGACATGGCGACGGCGACAATTCTCGAAACGATCCTGCGCGAGGAAGTCGCGCACGTCGCGGCGGGTTCGCGCTGGTTCGCGTGGTGTTGCGCGCGCGAGGGCCTCGATCCGGATGCGACCTTCACGGCTTTGATCGCCCGGCATGTGCACGGCGCGATTAGAGGGCCGTTCAATATTCCGGCGCGACTGGCTGCAGGTTTCACCCGGATGGAGCTGGCGCGGCTGGAGTCCGCGGCATGATACGCCGCTGGTATTGTGTGGTCGTCGTGGCGATGATCTGGATTCTGCTGTTCGGTTGGGCTGCTGGTCTGCGTTGGAACACGCAATTGTTGCCGCAACAGCGGCTGACGTGGAATGCCAGCGATTTTCATGTAGTGATGGGGGCTGGTGTCGAAGACGGCTCTGCGCTTCGCGTCGGTGCAATTGGCGACGACGGCAACGCGTTGCAGGCGATCCCACTCGAGCATCTGCACGCCGAGGATTTTTCCCTGCTGCGTTATCGCTTTGAGGGCTTCCCGCGCACCCTGGAGTTGTCGCTCGTATTCCGCAGCGCCGATGCGCCTGACGACGTGCAAGACGTGACCCTGCCCTGGCCGGGCGACGGCTGGCGCAGCGTTGACTTGCACGGCATTGCGGCTTGGCGTGGCGATATCATCGAGTTTGGCTTCCATGAATATGCCACGCCGCAAATAGCACCGCCGAGTACGGCTTTTCAGCCATTCCGTTTCGACAAGGCCGAGCTGTGGTCGTCCTCGTGGCGTGGTGGCCTTGCTGCAATGTATACATCGTGGTTCGGTGAAACACCGTGGGCGCTGATGTCGATCAGTGCACTCGGCGCTGTGCGCCAGGTCGCGCAGGCGCCATCATTGACGCCGTTGCTCGCCATCGGCGCCATATTTAGCCTGCTCGCGGCGGCGCTAATCCTGCGCTGGTCGCGGCCGCGACTGCTGCGCAACGGGGCGATCATGGCACTGGCCCTTTGGGCGCTACTGGATCTGCGCTGGCTGGTTGATTTCAGCGCCAAGCACGAGTTGACCGAGGCCGTCTACGCCGGCAAGCCGTGGAGCGAACGTGAACACCTGGTTCCGGATCAGGACACCGCGCTGGCTGCCGAACAGGTCAGAAACTGGCTGGCGACACAGCCGCCGGTGCGGCGCATCCTGGTCGACTCGGATTCCACCTATACACTTTTGCGCCTGATCTACCTGCTGCTGCCGCTCGATGTGGCGCCGATGCAGCAGACGCTTGGTCAGGCGCCAAACGTGCGTTTGCCAGGTGACGCCATGTTCCTGATGTATGCCAGCAGCCAATGGCACTACGACGCGGAACGCGGCGTGCTCGTCAGCGGTGCGCAGGGCTATGCCGTCGAGCCGGTATTCGAGAGCGGCGATATTCATGTGTATCGTCCGCGGGGCGCGAAGCCATGACGCTTGCCTTGTTGCTCGCCTGGCTCCTGCCGCTGGCAGCCGGCAGCGCCGCCTGGATCGCGCTCAGCCCCGCGCGCGGACCCGGCTGGATCGCCGCGATGCTCGGCTACGGCATGGTGTTCGGCTTGCTGCTCGCCGCTGGCGCAACGGCACTGTTCGCGCGTGCCGATACGGCGCATGCACTGTTGCATGCTGCGCCATGGTTGGCGGTGTTTGCGGGTGCGGCGGGTATCGTCGCGTGGCGGCGCGCACGCGGATTGCCGCGACGCTGTGGGATGGCGCATTCGCAAATAATGAACAAGTGGAAAATTACCCTGCTTACTGCTGCGATCCTGTCGCTGGCCTGGCGTAGCTGGATCGCATTGCGCGAAATCCTGCTGCGTCCGACTTTCCCCTGGGACGCCTGGGATGCCTGGGCGGTGAAG
>JANXVS010000163.1 GCA_025351555.1 Pseudomonadota bacterium
TGATGCGCTCAGTCTTGTAAAGACCTTGGTCGCATCATCACGACGCCGCAGTCGGCCGCGATCAAGACGACCGACGGCCGCGAGGTGCTGAACTTCTGCGCCAACAACTATCTGGGCCTCGCCAACAATCCCGAGATCATCAAGGCCGCGAAGGATGCGCTCGATACGCACGGATTCGGGCTGGCGTCTGTGCGTTTCATTTGCGGCACGCAGGATCTGCACAAGCAGCTCGAAGCGACGATCGCGAAGTTCTTCGGCACCGACGATGCGATTTTGTATACCAGTTGTTTCGATGCCAATGGCGGCCTTTTCGAAACGATACTCGGCGACCAGGATGCAGTGATCTCGGACGCACTTAACCACGCCTCGATCATCGACGGCATTCGTCTATGCAAAGCCGAGCGCAGGCGCTATGCGAACGGCGACATGGCCGATCTCGAACAGCAGCTCAAGGAAACGCAGGGCAAGCGCACACGCCTGATCGCGACCGACGGCGTGTTTTCAATGGACGGCTATATCGCCAAGCTCGACGAGATCGTCAAACTCAAGGAAAAATACGGCGCGCTGCTGATGGTCGACGATTCGCACGCGACCGGCTTTGTCGGTCCGAGCGGACGCGGCTCGGCCGAGTTGCACGGCGTGATGGACAAAGTGGATATATTTACCTCCACCCTGGGCAAGGCGCTTGGCGGTGGTTCTGGCGGCTTCACCACCGGGCGCCGCGAAATCATCGATCTGCTGCGCCAGCGCTCGCGGCCCTACCTGTTCTCAAACACCCTGCCGCCGCCGCTGGTCGCCGCCACGATCAAGGTATTCGAGATGCTTAGCGCGAGCACGACCCTGCGCGACAAGGTCAACGAAAACGCGCTGTACTTCCGCAAACGCATGACCGAGGCCGGCTTCGACATCCGCCCCGGCACCCATCCCATCGCTCCGGTGATGCTGTACGACGCCAAGCTCGCCCAACAGTTCGCGAAAGACTTGCTCGACGAGGGTATCTACGTCATCGGATTCTTCTTCCCGGTCGTCGCGCAAGACCAGGCACGCATCCGCACGCAGATGAGCGCGGCGCATACGCGCGCGCAGATCGACCGCGCGGTCGCGGCCTTTGTGAAGGTGGGGAAGAAGCTCGGGGTGGTGAAGTAGGACGCTGTTCGAATCGATTATCCGACGACAAGTCGCCTGGTAGCTGAAATGAATCCTTGGACAAATCTTCCTCGGTACAAGCCATTTGTTCGCAGCATTTTGTCGATCGGCGCAATGCAGCCTAACGGCCCTTCCACACTACCCTCAACTATGAGCCCGTCATTGCCGTTCAGCTGCTTTCTATAAATTTCTACTTCTTGCGAATCACCACTTCGACACGGCGATTCTTCTGACGCCCTGCGTCGGTATCGTTGCTGGCGACCGGTTTGGTTTTGCCGAAACCTTGCGTGGTCATGCGTGCGGCAGGAATTTGCTCGCGCTCGATCAGCCATTGCATGACCGATGCAGCGCGACGCTCGGAGAGATTCTGGTTGTATTTGGGTGCGCCTTTGCCGTCCGTATGGCCCTCCAGACGCACCGCGCCCTTGTAGGCGCGAATCACGGCCGCCAGTTCCGCCAGCGCATGCGCCGCGTCTGTGCGGATGTCAGCCTTATCGAAATCGAACAGCACGTCGGCCGGCAGTTCGATACGCACTTCGATCTCGGTTTCCTGCGCGCCAAGGTCGCGCTTGGCCGCGGCAAGATCCTGCACCTTGGCTTGCACCTCGTGCGTCGCATTCGCCAGCCCGCTGACCAAGCCGACGATCTC
Organism: Pseudomonadota bacterium; assembly: GCA_025351555.1. Classification (GTDB taxonomy): domain Bacteria; phylum Pseudomonadota; class Gammaproteobacteria; order Xanthomonadales; family Rhodanobacteraceae; genus Rudaea. The sequence continues at coordinate 1,796 of JANXVS010000163.1, forward strand.
ATGCGTTTTCGCGACGATGTCGCGTGTTCGCGTCACGACGGTACGCGCCGTATTGACGCCGAGTTTGGTGACCGCGATCTCTGCCGCCTGTTCGGTCGCCGGCGACCATGGATCATCGTAGGTTCCGGCGGTGGCACCGGCACAGAACACCAGGCCGGCCAGCAAGCCGGCCAGCCCGCGGATCACGGCGCGTCCTGGATCGCCAGGTCGTCGAACGGCGGCGTATTGTCGATACTCAGCGACACCGATTTGACCGTTGCAGGCGGCGTCGGGAACTTCATCCAGATCGTCTGGCTTTGACCAGCCTTGATGGTTTCCCGCCATTCGTCGTTGCCGGCGTTGACTGCGGCGATCGCTGCGCCGGCATCGTCCTTCAGCACCTGGTATTTCTTGCCGGCACCGGCGTCGAGCAGATAACACTTGTCGTAGCTGAAGGAGACATAGACATCCTTTCCGCCATCGTCGCGCAAGCGCAAACGCACGCTGAGCGTGTTGCCTTTGCGCTTGAACTCGGTGATGTCGGCGCTGACGCCTTGCCAGTTCGTCGGCTGGCTTGCGAGCGAAGCCTGGGGTTGCTGCGCGATAGCCGCCAGCGGTTCGATTACGATCGCGACGGCCAACAAACGGTGTATGGCATGCATGGCCTTACTCCCTTTGATGTGACGCGATGACTATACGCCGCCGCGAAGCGGTCGTCACGGTTGCGCCGCAGATCGCTCCGGCGGTGGCGGCATTGATGAAGGCGGGAAAGAAGGTGAGCGCGACTGTAATCCTCAACGAGAACTCCCGAATAACAAGGTCACACCTATTCTGGAGAACATGCCATGCGCCTTCCGTATCGTTTGTCGATGCTCACTTTGTGCGTCGGCGCTGCTGCGGTGCAGGCCGCAACGCCATCTATCCCGCACTACGACCACGTCGTGGTCGTAGTCATGTCGGCCCATAGCTACGCCAATATTCGTGCCAGCTCGAGCGCGCCGTATATCAACGGACCGTTGATTGTCAACGGTGCCAGCTTCACCAGTTCCTACGCGGTGGCCGATCCCGCGCAACCCAATTAATTAGCACTGTTCTCGGGCTCTACGCAGGGCGTCACCGACGAAACTTGCCCGAAGAGCTTCGCCACCCAGGGCAGTCTGGGGCAGCAATTGATGAACGCCGGACTCAGCTTCGCGCAATACTCGGAAGGCTTGAATCCCATCGACCCCACGACTTGCGGCAGCGGGCTTTACGCGCGCAGGCACAACCCGGTTCCTGACTTTCCAAGCCTGCCAGTGAACGCAAACCGGCCCTACAGCGAATTTGCCGGAGTATTGGCCAGTGCAACGCTGCCGACGATCAGTTTCGTCGTGCCCAATCTCTGCAACGATATGCACGGCGATTTATCGAGTTGCTCTCCAGCCCTTGTTGATCTGGTCAAATTGGGCGACGATTGGCTGCAAGCAAATGTGCCACAATATCTGACTTCTTCATCAGGTCAAAACGGTTCCTGATTAGCGCTATTCCTCAGCTATGTTTCTCCGGAAAACCAATACCGATGCGGGTTTCAGCAAGATTCTCGATCGCGAACGTCCTGCGTCGACGATGCTAGCCACAATGGCTCAACCGCGCCGTTTCTCCCGCCTTCTGGGCTGAGGATTAGCGCTAATCAGGTTTCCTGATGTGCCTGCACGGCGGCGACAATGCCAGCGCGTCGTCGAACGCGGGCAGCTCGCTGTGTTCGCCGTTGGCATCCAGATTCGGCACGTGCTCGGTGGCATCAGGCCCGATCAGACCGGCCAGACGGCAGCGCCCCGGCGCCTGGCCACGTACCAGCAACAGTGCCAGCGAACAATCTGGAAAATCTGCAGCGAAATGCCCATGCAGCGCGCTCAACGCGGCGCGCGAATCGCCATTGAAGGCGCTTAGTGACAGGATGCGTTCGAAGGACGATGACGACATGCGCCGATTGTGGCGGAGAGGGGTTCGGCTTGCCAGCGGTCTGCAATCAATGCTCGACTTCGGTTTCTGCCACGATCACAGGATCGCCGCGCAACAGCCTCGTTTTCGCCGCCCATTCCGCCGCCGCATCCATCGGTTCGAGCGCGGTGAATACTCCGGCAACCAGCGAGGCTATGGGTGCGCCGTCCCGATACAGCACGCGCGCACCAGTCAGCCCCGGCAATTTCGCGCCGGCGACGATGGTGCCGACCAGATTCAGAGGATCGGCACCGCACACGCTTACCAAAGTATCGTTGTGCGGTTTCTGCCGGATGCTGCGCAGCAGGGCGACGGCTTCGGGCAGGGCGAATTGCTCACCGGACAAGCCGGCGATAAAGCGGCCGCCGCGAATCTCGCCGCGCGCTTCCAGGCGCTGACAGACGCGCAGCAGATCGCGCCATGGCGGCAGCCACTGCGCCTCACGGTCGAGCAGGCGCCAGCACACGACGCCGTAGCGCCTGAACAATGTGCGCACGACATGTTCAACTAGATCCAAATCAGTGCGAGCTACATTAATACTTTGCTTCTTTTTTGTTTCTTCGGCTTCTGGCGGTCGGCGGCGCAGCAGCGCCCAGCGGCCCGCGTCGGCGATGCCGAGCAGGGCCGTGCGACGTCCACGCCGACGACCGGGCAGCGGACGTCGCGATGCTGGCACCAGCAACGCGCGCAGGCCGGCGAAGCTGTCGGAATTGATCAGTCCCGAGGCGACCAACTCGGCCATCGCCGTTTCCAGTTCCGAGTGCAGCAGGTGCGCACCTGTGGCAAGTTCGTCGAAGAACGATGCGCCGTGATCGCGCAGATGGTCGGCGACCGCTTGCGCACGAGAGGAAAGGGTTGGCGCGGCATCCGCGGCCATGCCGCCAAGTTTCGTCCACATCGATATATTGCGACGTTGCAGCAGCACGATGGGCGTGGCGCGCACCGGGCCGCTGCCATGCTCGCGCGAAGTGCTGGGTTCGCGCAGGCGTGCCCACACGAGTCGGCCGGCCAGGCACAGATCGTCGAGCCAGGAAATTTCATAACCGGCCACGCGCGCGGGCAGGATTTCCGATTCCCACGCCGCTGCCGCGGCCTCATAACCTTCCAGTTGCGCGAGCACACCGGCGAGCGCATCCGGCCCGCTGACCTGCGCACCCGGCGCCACGCGCTGCCACTCGAACAGGAAGCGCATGTAGTCGCGTGGTTCGACCGGTTCGATCTCCCGGCGCAGGCGCTTCACGGTGTAACGGTGGATGCGCGCGAGCAGATGACGCTCGCACCATTCCTCGTCCTCCGTTCCCGGCGTGAAGCGGCCGCGCATCACGAAGCCTTCGCTTTCCAGTGCAAGCAGAGCCACGTCAATATCAGCCTGCGATAGATGCAACGATGTTGCGATATCCGCTGCGTGCACGGGTCCGAGACCGGTCAGGCGCCCACGCACGATGTCGGCGAGCGCGGCTTCGCGAGTCCAGGGGATGGCGGAGAATTCGGCTGGCGCGCCGATGGGTGGCTCCGCCACAACATCAGCAAAGATCGACTGGAACTGCGGCAAGCGTTCGGCCGGAACCCACAGACCCCCGAGCAGCCTCGTCGCTCGCCGTTGTAAAACCA
>JANXVS010000173.1 GCA_025351555.1 Pseudomonadota bacterium
GGAATCTATGACTCGAAGATACTTCGGCACGGACGGCATACGGGGCAAAGTCGGCGAAGAGCCGATCACGCCGGACTTTGTGCTGCGGCTTGGCTACGCGGCGGGCAAAGTGCTCACGCGGGCAGGCCATAGCGGTGAGCGCCCCACAGTACTTATCGGCAAGGACACGCGCGTGTCGGGTTACATGCTGGAGTCGGCGCTGGAAGCCGGGCTCGCGGCAGGCGGCGTGGACGTGCTGCTGGTCGGACCGATGCCGACACCCGCGGTGGCTTTCCTCACGCGTGAATTGGGCGCATCGGCGGGTATTGTCATCAGCGCGTCGCATAATCCCTATTGGGACAATGGGGTAAAGTTTTTTTGTGGAAAAGGGGAAAAACTTGCCGATGACGTCGAGCTCGCGATTGAGCGTGAACTCGACGTCCCCGTTTCCACGGTGACACCCGAGCGCATCGGCAAGGCGGCGCGGGTGGCTGACGCGGAGCGGCGCTATGCCGAGTTCTTGCGCACTGCGGTGCCGGGCCTGGATCTTTCCGGCCTGCACATCGTGCTCGATTGCGCGCATGGCGCCACCTACCAGATCGCGCCGAAACTATTTACCGAATTGGGTGCGCGCGTGCAGGCGATTGGCGTGGAACCCGACGGGCTCAATATCAATCGCGACTGCGGGGCGACACATCCGGCGGCGTTGCATGCGACTGTGCTGGAACATGGCGCCGATCTCGGCATCGCCTTCGACGGCGACGGTGATCGCCTGCAGATGGTCGATCATCTGGGCAATCTTGCTGACGGCGACGATCTGCTCTATGTGCTCGCTGCCGATCGGCACGCGCGCGGCGATCTGCCGGGCCCCGTTGTCGGCACCTTGATGACGAACTATGGCGTGGAGCGCGCGATCACGGATCTCGGCATTCCCTTCCTGCGCGCCAAGGTCGGTGATCGCCATGTATTGCAACTGCTGCGACAACACGGCGGCATTCTCGGTGGCGAGGCATCCGGACATCTGCTGTGTCTGGATCGCAGCACCACCGGCGATGGCATCCTCAGTGCGTTGCTCGTGATTGAAGTACTGCGCCGGCAGGGCACGATGCTTGCGCAGGCACGCGCGACCTTGCAGCGAGTGCCGCAGATCACGATCAATTTGCCGCTGGCCAACGGCGGGGAGCGGATCATGCTGGCGCCAGTGCGTGCTGCGCTCGCGCAAGTCGAGCAGACTCTGCGCGGCCGCGGCCGCGTGGTGCTGCGCGCATCCGGCACCGAGCCGCTGGTGCGGGTGACGGTGGAAGGTGATGACGCTGCCGAAGTGCAACGGCTGGCCGAGTCGCTCGCGCAAGCCGTAAAATCGGCTGCATAGTCAGCGCGGAACGGATTACGTCATGCACGCACAGATTCCGACTCTCGATATCCGTCGCTTCGACGACGCACATGGAAGTGCGAGTGCCGCGGAAGGCAGGACGCCGGAAGCGGCCAGCGATCGCGACGCTTTTGTCGCCGAGCTCGGCGCAGCGTATCGCGAATGGGGTTTCGCCGGCATCCGTGGGCACGGCATAGAAAAAGCGTTGATCGATCGCGCCTACGATGCCTTCGTGCGTTTCTTCGCATTGCCCGCCGAAGTGAAGATGCAGTACCACCTCAAGGGCACCGGTGGCGCGCGCGGCTACACGCCGTTCGGCATTGAGACGGCGAAGGATTCGCGCTATCCGGATCTGAAAGAGTTCTGGCATATCGGCCGCGAACTGCCGCGCAACTCGAAATTCGCCGACATCATGGCGCCGAATGTGTGGCCCAGCGAAATTTCAGGCTTCCACGAATACGGCTACGGTTTGTATCAAGCGCTCGACGCGCTCGGCACGCGCGTGTTGCGCGCACTCGCGTTGCACATCGATCTGCCCGAGCACTTCTTCGACAACAAGACTGACGTCGGCAATTCGATCCTGCGCCCGATCCATTATCCGCCGATCACGCCCGCTGATTCAATCGAGAGTTTGCCGAACGTGCGCGCCGG
>JANXVS010000233.1 GCA_025351555.1 Pseudomonadota bacterium
GGCGCACGGCCGGAAACGCTGATGGGTCTGGCCGGCCTCGGTGATCTGGTGCTGACCTGCACCGGCGATCTGTCGCGCAATCGCCGCCTGGGCCTCGCGCTGGGCCGCGGCGTGCCGCTCGCGCAGGCCGTGGCCGATATCGGTCAAGTGGTAGAAAGTCTGGAAACCGTCGATACCATTATGCGGCTTGCCAATAGTCACGGCATCGAACTGCCTATCGCGCATGGCGTGCAGCGCGTGCTGCACGAGGAAATCACCCCCGCCGAAGGTCTGCGTCAATTGCTCGCGCGTGAGCAGAAGCGGGAATATCCGGGCGCCTGAGTTCACAAGCCGCCGTCGAATTGCGCCTGCCTCCATGCTTCGTAGACAACAACAGCCACGGCATTGGAAAGGTTCAGGCTGCGGTTGTCCAGCCGCATCGGCAAGCGCAGGCGTTGTGCGGGCGGCAGGGAATCGAGCAAGTCCTGCGGCAAGCCGCGCGTCTCCGGGCCAAACACCACCGCATCATTTTCGCCAAATTGCGCGCTTGTATACATTGTCGCCCCGCGCGTGGACAGGACGAAAACTCGTGCCGGCTTCACGCTGGCGATGAAGGCATCCAGATCCTCGTGCACGGCAACGGTCGCAAACTCGTGATAGTCGAGCCCGGCACGGCGCAGCTTGGCGTGATCCAGATCAAAACCGAGCGGCCGGATCAGATGCAGGCGCGCGCCGGTGTTGGCGCATAGCCGGATGACGTTGCCGGTGTTCGGCGGAATCTCGGGTTGATAAAGCACCACATGCAGCATGCGCGCATATTACCGCGCAATGCTGCCTTCAACTCAGCCGTGAATATCGCTCACCGGTGTTGCATGTTGCGCCACACGCCGCGTTTGATCCGTCAGCACCTGGACCGGTGCGCCGACGCGAACGCTCGCCACCTGATAGTGCGGCTGGTTGCCGGCATCGCGCAGCGTCTCGATCGTAAGCCGCGAATGGGTGACGGCAACCTCGTGCTCATCCGACCCAGTGGTCGGTTGCGTCAACGCGAAGGCACTTACGGCTGCGCACAACATCAGCGCACCAATACCGCGAACAATCTGCATGGAAATATTCATGACCGCCTCCTGAAGTATACTTTTCACCAGTATCGACAGAGCAAGCGTTGTGCCAACCGCTTGCCGCATCGACGAACTGTGATTTGGATGCGGCAGAGCGTGATTGGGTTGCGTAAATGTCCGCGGACCGTGACTTCCGGCAGGGTTTTTACCGTCCTGCAGCGACCGCAGCAGTGTCCGCGCGGACGACCGCGCAGCTGGCGGTCAGCGGCGCACTCAAGGCCGCATCGATCTGTTTCTGAGTCGCCGTTTCAGGCGCATTGGGAAATTCGATGCGCACGTTGTAGCTCTTGCCATCGGCGTTGCGGATGTTCGACAAGCCCTCGTAGCGCAGCAGCCGGTGGCTGGCGCGATCGTAGATGACGTCGATATGCGGCACCAGAAAGGCGTACCAGGCGCCGAGTGAAAGTCGCACCTTCAGCGTCGCCGCGGTAATCGTGTCCTGTTTTGCCTTGAACGAATAGAACACGCGCCGGCTTGGTACCAGGAACGGCAGACTCAAGCTCTTGCCAGCGGCCAGCTCGTCCCAGTGCCGGCGCGCGAATTCGTCAAAACCGACATCGATCACGCCATCGGGCGGAACGACCAAAGGTTCGGCTTGCTCGGGCAGATCCGCGGTGCGCTTGACGTAGACCTCGCGTCGGTCCGCAAGTCGACGCACACCTTCATGGTAGTTCAGGCGCGCGTCGATCAAGTCAAAATCTGGCGCTTGCGCATCGCCGTCTTCGCGCGACAACTTGCGCGCAAACGGGCGTTCATCGGGACAACGGTACAGCACCAGCTGTTGCGCATTTCCGCCTGCGGTGTAGCGATAATGCGCTTCGTGGAACAGCAATACGCCGGTTTTCAGATCATAGGCGTCACCGGCGTAAACCTCCGCAGCGACCGATGCGTGAACGCTTGCGAACGCGCTCAGGATCGCAAACGTGCCGGCTATACTCTTTGCTTTCATCTGTCTAACTCCATGCCGACAATAACGGTCAACTCCACCGAGCTTTTCTATGAACGCATCGGCAACGGTCCGCCGTTGCTGCTGATTCACGGCTTGGGTTCCAGCAGCGACGACTGGGCATTCCAGCGCGAGGATTTCGCTCGCGAGCACACCCTGATTTTGCCTGACCTGCGCGGCTCCGGCCGCAGCGCCAAGCCACCGGGGCCATATTCGATCACGCAGTTTGCCGCCGATTTGTGGGCGCTGTTGGATGCACTCGACATCGAGTATACAGATATACTCGGGTTCTCTCTCGGCGGCGCCGTGGCCCTGGAGATGGCGCTGGCGCGGCCCGCGCACACGCGGCGACTTATCGTGTGCAACGCGCTCGCCAACTACCGCACCGACACTTGGCGCAAGTGGTTTGAAGCGCATCTGCAGCTGGCGTTGGTGCGCACGCTCGGCCTGCGCCGCACCGCGCGGCTGATTGCCAACCGCCTGTTCCCGCATGAGGATCAGGCGCCCAAGCGCCAGCGCGTGATCGATGTGGTCGGCGCCAACCCGCGCCGTGCGTATCTGGCCAGCATCCACGCCCTGATCGGCTGGAGCGCGCTCGAACGCCTGCCGACGCTGCATTGCCAAACCTTGATCATATCGGCCGAGTACGACTACACACCACTGGCCGACAAGCGCGGCGAAGCCGCGCATTTTCCACAAGCCGAATTTGTCGTGATCCCCGGATCGCGCCACGGCACGCCGTTCGATGCGACCGATGTGTTCAACGCCTGCGTGCTCGAATTTCTTGCGCGAACAGCGGCTCTGTAGCGGCACTGAAGCCGATATCAGAGGGGGTAACATCCATGTTTGCAGGCTGTCCATCGCACCATCATTACCGCTTGGCGTGTGAACCCCGCATTACCACG
>JANXVS010000253.1 GCA_025351555.1 Pseudomonadota bacterium
AGAACGTGTCGCTTGCTTCCATTTTTTTCCCCGATCCGTGGGGTTTGGCCCGACAGATTCCTGGGCCAGCGGAGCTTTCACCATCGCTCCGTCGATACTTTGCCATCGCCAAGCAATGCCCTCCAGATCGTCGTACTCGGCTAGGCCCGCCTGCCATAGATTCTTGAAGAATCCAGCCGCTTCCCACTCGAGAAAGCGCTTGTGAATGGCACTGGCGCTGCCGAAACGTTCGGGCAGTGCTTTCCACTGGCAACCGGTACGTAGCACGTAGACGATCGCTTCAAACACCAGTCGCGCCGATTTGGGTTTACGCCCACCACCAGGTTTGCGCTTGCGTTTCTTAGCGGCCACGCCCGGCGCGCGCAATGGAATCAACGGTGCCACGCGCTCCCAGAACGCATCGGAAACCGCCCACGATTCCAGTCGTTGTCTCGCCATCGCGTTCTCCACTCTAGCGGCTGCGCCGCGACGGGAGAACAGGATATCATTTTATTTACGGATAAGCTCTAAGTCGCCACGACATTGCAGGTGATGATCATAAAGTACGTAAGGAGGCCAGCTGTTGAGGCTGCCGAGACGATCTGCACCCAACGCGCACTGGCAAAAATAGCAATGATACCCAGCACGGACAGTGCAATCGACAAGGCGCTGTCACGCAACCAGTCCGCGTAATAATTCGCCCCGCCGAGCGCCAAATCCAGGACGAGCGACAGTGCGAAGAGAGCAACCGCAGCGCCAATGTAACGGCGGTGTTCGCGTTGATGAAAAGCGACGAGATCAATATTTCCTTTGGCCTCAGTCTCGGGTGTAACAAACGCGCAGAAGGTGTATTGCAGAATCATAGTTGCGACTATCAGCAACACCGTCCATGCGGGCCAGGACGTCAGCGCTCGCATTTGCCAGAACGAAGCCCAATTGCCGATTGCGCTTGAAAAACCGGACCATGCCCAGAGCGCATGAATCGCCGAGAATTGCACCCGCTGGGCGTTGCGAAACAAATTGACGAATCCCTCCAGAAGGTGGGTCAGTGCCAGCGACGTGATGATCGTTATCAGGCCAAAAACCAGTTCGAAGGCAGTCATTTTTCCCCCATGTTGACGTGATCTGGAGACAATCTTGCCGGAAATTTTGCGCCCGCCCTAATGCTGCCTCCCACGAACTTCCGCTTCGGGTCGACTTGCGCCCGATTCGCCCGCTGCGAGCGTCGTCGACCCACGTCGCGCAGGATCCGTCATAGCTCCGCATATCGAATGATCCGGGCGCGAAGAAACTGATGGCACTACGACCGCACGACTACTCTTTCCCAGTTTTTGGACTTGCACATGGCGTCGGTCGCAGCAGCTGAAGCGGCAGTGGTTGCCCTTTCTTGCTCGCACGATCCTGGAGCCACTGGCTCGCCGCCTTGCTGGCCAGCTTGATTTGCGTAGGGCTCATCTGTTGCTCCCAATCTTGCAGGTCCTTCGATGCAATCAAATATGTCGGGTCGTTCTCGTGCAGTGACATCTTGGTGATAGTCATCCACTGATAGGCCAGGAACGGGTCCGGCTTCACGCCTTCGCCGTTCTTGAAACTCATCGCGAGACGGAATTGCGCCTGCCCATTGCCCTGATTGGCCGACATCTGGAACCAATTGACGGCCCGCGCAGGATCCTTCGAGACCCCCTTGCCGTCGGAGTAGAGGATGCCCAGCTTGACCTGTGCATCTGCTACCCCTTGCTGACCGGCTTTGTCGTACCAATGCGCTGCCTGCACGGAATCCTGCAGCGATCTGGACTCTTCGTAGAGAAGCCCCAATCGGTATTGTGCGAGTGCGTTGCCCGAGTCGGCGGCCTTTCGATACCAGTGCATTGCCTGAGCGTCATCCTGCGGGACGCCCTGACCTTTCACGTACAGGGCAGCAAGATCGAGAGCCGCCTCGAAATCCGAATCGGCCGCCTTCCTGTACCAGTTGGCCGCCTGGGCATAGTCCTGATCGACGCCACAGCCTTGCGCATATAGCAATGCGATGTTCGTTGCAGCGCTGGGTATCTCTGCAGCAGCTTTGAGGTACATGCGCATGGCCTGCGCATGATCCAGCGGCACTCCAAGCCCTGAGTCATACGCGACGCCGAGGGCGTAATAGCCGCCCGAGAAATTTTGGTCGGCCGATTGTTGGAACCAGGAGACGGCTTGCGGGTAGTCCTTGTTGAGCCAATAGTAATCGCCAAGACCGAACTGCGCTCCGGCATCTTGCGCTGCAGCGTTGGACTGCAACTGCGCGAGCGATTTCGAATCTCCGTGAGATGCCTCCCCGGCGACGTACAACCCATAGCCCACCATTTCCTGCGGCGTCGGCGGCGCATCGTCGGCAAGCACACCAAGCGACGTGACCAGCGAGAAGCCCGCAAGTGTCTGCACAACAAATCTAGATACGAATTCTCTCGCCATCGACATCATCGACTCCCCAAGGCGCCAATCCGCTCGCTGCGTTTCACGGCACGCTCACCTTGCACTGAGAAAACGTCATACAGTGAAGTTGCGAACAGAGCTGCTTCGCGGTGAAATGTCGCACGATGTCATGCCTCAACTGTCGCGATCGGTAGCAGCCGGCCAACTCCAGCCACTTGATGCCCACGAATGTTTGCCCGCGAGCGGACGCTCAGATAACAGCAGGTCGCGTCAACGGACAAGGACCGTGGTGATGCCTTGCTGGGCATAGCATTCGAGGCAGATCGTTTATGATAGCTCGCGATCCGCAGATACTCAGGGGCGCGAATGCGGTCTTTTTTCAGCGAGCTCAAGCGCCGTAATGTGCTGCGTGCAGCAGCGCTTTACGTCGGCGCGGCATGGGCGCTCGCGCAGGGGCTGGCCCAGTTGTTTCCGGCATTCGGTGTTTCCGATTGGGCGGTGCGCTGGATCGTAGTTGCCGCGGCCATCGGCTTTCCGTTTGTGCTGATCTTCGCGTGGTTCTACGAATTCACGCCGGAAGGTTTGAAGCGCGAAAGCGAGATTGACCCATCTGACTCGGTCACGCGTGGGACCGGCAAGAAACTCGACCGCTGGATCGTCGCGGTGCTCAGCCTTGCGGTTGTGCTGTTGCTGACCAACCAGCTCGTGCTGCACAAGGACGAGAGCGCCGCGACCACCGCGCAGACTCCCGACAAGTCGATCGCGGTGCTGCCGTTCGAAAGCCTGTCGGAAGACAAGGCCAACGCCTATTTCGCCGAAGGCATTCAGGACGAAATCCTGACCCGGCTCGCAAAGATCGGCGCGCTCAAGGTGATTTCCCGGACCTCGACGCAACAGTATTCCGCGAAGCCGGGAAATCTTCCGGAGATCGCGAAACAGCTCGGCGTCGCGAACATCCTCGAAGGCACGGTGCAGAAGTCCGGTGAATCGGTGCACATCAATGTGCAGTTGATCCGCGCCGCCAGCGATGAACACCTGTGGGCTGAGAGCTACAACCGCAAGCTCGACGACATCTTCGGGGTCGAAGGCGAAGTCGCACAGGCCGTAGCCGACATGCTCAAGGCGAAGTTGAGCGGCGCCGAAGCGGCGCAGCTGGCAACGAAGCCAACGCGCAATCCAGCGGCGTACGATGCCTATTTGCGTGGACTTGCGCTGATGGACCGCACGACCGCGTGGGCTGAAAATGCAGTGCAGGGCATTGCTGCTTTTGAACAGGCGGTTAAGTTGGACCCGGAACTTGCGCCGGCATGGGCCCGGCTTTCCTACGCGCAAAGCCGCTTTTATTCCGGCTGGGAAGCATCGGACGCACGCCGGGACGCTGCGCGCTATGCGTCCGAAATGGCCGCGCGGCTAGCACCCGATAGTGCGGAAACACTGATCGCCCAGGGCTTCTATCGCTTCTGGGTAGAACGTGACTATGTGGGCGCGCGCGGTATCTTCGAACGCGTGAGATCACAGCTTCCGAACGGTGCGGAGCCGATTGCCGCACTCGCGAGCATCGCGCGCGAGCAAGGCCGCTGGGCTGAAAGCCAGCACTTGTACGCCGAGGCGCTGGCGCTCGACCCGCGCAACCTGCGGCTAGTGGTAACCGCTGCGCAGGCCGCACTGGCCATGCGCGACTTCGCCGCGGGCCAGAGGCTGATCGATCGGGCTGTCGCGATCGCACCCGCCGACGTCGCAACAACGACCCTGCAGGCGCAGCTGCTGCAGATGCGCGGGGAAATCGAACAGGCCCGGCGCCTGCTGGACCAGGCAACGAATACCTCAGGCGACATTCTTTTCCTTTACCTCGTCACCAGCAATGCGATCATGCTGCACCGGCCCGGCCCAGCATTGGCCGCAATCGCGACCGAACTTGCGCGCGCGGATCGCCGCAGTTCCGACGATGGTTACCTGCAGTTTCTGCGCGCCGAATTGCAGCGCGATGCCGGCGATAGCGCGTCCGCGGCGAACAGCTATCGGCAGGCACGCGAAAGCCTGGCCGCGGAACTACGCACGGCGCCCACGAACTACTGGCTTCCGGCCACGCTAGCGCTGATCGAAGCCGGACTCGGAAACGAAGCCGAGGCACTGGCGCACGCACGTCGCGCCATCGAGTTGCTGCCAGCCGCGGAGGATGCGTACTTCGGTCCCAATTTCGAAGAAGGGCTGGCTCGCGTCCAGGCCAGGTTCGGGCACAGGGAAGAAGCAATCACGGCGCTGCAGCGACTCGCGGCGATTCCGTATGGACTATGGCCGGTAACTCCCGCGACGCTGCGTCTGGACCCGGATTGGGACACGCTGCGCGAGGATCCGCGGTTCGTCGCTCTCACGAAACAGCCGGTCACGGAATACAAGGTGCCGCCACATGGCTGAGTAGAACTGATGCAAATCGATCACTCGTTGAGGAAGGATTTGTAGTCGCGTTTAGCGGGCGGCTCCCAACTCCTTGCGGTTCCCATACGCGACCAGCGATCATCGCCTCGTCAAGCCGATCAGCGAACCGCCCGAAACCTGCCAGTCGTCAGCGGCAGAATCGGGTCGAC
>JANXVS010000254.1 GCA_025351555.1 Pseudomonadota bacterium
CGGCGTCGGTCTCGTGGACAACGCCGCGCCATCTGGATCTTTCGATCGGCAATCAAAGCTGGCATATGGACGCGTTGGCATACGCTGTAGCCGACGCGCAACTCCTTGCCGGTACCTGGCAGCTGACGATCAGTTGGGACGGTGACGCCGAGGCCAATCCCGTCAACGCAGGCGTCGCCGCGCGCACGCAGATCGTGACGATTTCGCCCGGTACTGCGTTTGCTACGCCGCCGATAGCGACAACCGTCGCGCTGGATCCAAACGCCGATCCCTCCCTCGCGTTGCCGCCGCAGGGCAGCACGTATTTTCCGATCGGCGAGTCCAACGTGTGCGCGCCGGGTCCGATACAGATCGGAACCTACGGCGCGGCGTTTGCGGATATTTTTTCTGCGGTCAAGATGAGTACGTTATTCAGCAATTACCCGGGCGGCGGTCAATATATAGCGCCGATGCTGTGGTACGACCCCGCCACGCGCCGTGGTGGTCTGGACGTGGTCACCCACGCGATGGGAATCGATACTGTGTCCTTGGCGCTCGGGCCGAACAATATCCATTTTGATCTGTATGTCGAGCCGGATCGTGTCGTCGGCCACGGCCTCGTGCAGGGACAGAATCTGAAAAGTATCCCTGCCGGATATTGGCAACCCGACACCGTCGCGTTGAATCTGGTCATGCAGCGCCTGCCGGATGGCGTCGTGGAGCGCAGCATATATCCGTGCATGCTGTATTAGTTACGCCTCAATCCATCGTGCCGGCGGCATAGTGAAGATCGCGTTGCGTCGTCAGTGCGACTTCCAGGGATAAGTGCACTGCGGCGACCATCGTCTCCAACTCCATATGTGCTGCACCAGCATGGCGCGCGGCTTGCTCGGGCAAGTACGGCACATGCACGAAGCCACCGCGCACCTGTGGATGCGCAGTCGCGAGCAGGTGGGCGAGGCCAAAGAAAACCTGATTGCAGACGAAGGTGCCCGCCGAGTGCGAGATTGCGGCGGGAATGTCCGCGCGCCCCAGCCGCGCAAGCATCGCCTTGATCGGCAAAGTGGAAAAGTACGCATTTGGCGCGTTTTCCACAACGGGCACATCGACCGGCTGCGCGTTGGCGTTGTCGGCGATGCGCGCATCGATCAGGTTGATGGCGATGCGCTCCAGCGAAATCCCGGCGCAGCCCCCGGCCTGGCCCAGCGCCAACACCAGCGCAGGGCGATATTTTTCGATCAGCGCTTCGAGCGCGGGCAGCGAGCGCGCGAATTCGGTCGGCAAGGTCGCGCCGACAATGCGATGCCCGGCGATCGTTTCGCCATCAAGCGCCTGCGCGATCTGCTGCGAGGGATTGATGCGCTCGCCAGCAAACGGAGCAAAGCCGGTGAGCAGGGCGACTGGCAGCTTGCGTTTCATCGATCCGTAATTTATTGGAACAGGAAAAAGTACATGAGTAGAAAATTGACCACGAATAGCACGCAGGCCGTGGGCCACTGCGCGCGGATCACGCCGTTCGGATCACGCAGCTCCAGCAGTGCTGCCGGCACCACATTGAAGTTCGCCGCCATCGGCGTAAGCAGGGTGCCGCAATAACCGCTGAGCATGCCCAGAGCGCCGAGCGCTGCGGGGTTCGCGTGGTGTTGCATGATCAGCAGCGGCAGGCCGATGCCGGCAGTCATCACCGGAAACGCGGCGAAGGCGTTGCCCATGATGACGGTGAACGCCACCATGCCGAACGCATAGGCCAGCAAACAGGCCAGACGTGAATCGGTGGGGATCACGGCAGCGACAATGTGTGCCACAGCCTCGCCGACACCGGTCGCAGCGAACACGGCGCCGAGCGTCGCCAGCAACATCGGCAACAACGCCGCCCATGACAACGCATTGAGCAGGCGTCCTGTTTCTTTCAGCGCGCTGGCCGGCGTCGAGCCCGTGAGAGCGAGCGCCACGAGTGCTGCACAGATGCACGCTACTCCGAGTGCGATCAGCGTAGCCTGGTGCGAATCGAACAAGGCGATGCCGTCAAATCGCAGATACGATTGCAGCAGCACGAGTACCAGGGTGCCGATCGGAATGACGAGGGCAGGTAAGAACAGGTGATTGCCCAGGCGAGCCACTGTCTTATGGCGTTCAGGCGCATCAACCTCGGCTTCCACCCCACGGTGCAAACGAGCGGAGCCTGCGATCACCGCCAGCGCGATCACGCCGAGGCCGACCAGTTGCGCGGGCAATGCGTTGCCGGCGCTGGTGGCGGATAACACCGCATCGCCGCCGAGAAAACAAGCGGCCAGGATGCCCCAAAAAGCCGCATAGGCCCAGCGTCGCGCGCGTAGATCGAGCATGGCGCAGATCGCGAGAATCGCGCCGCACAGCCAGTAGATATATTCAATCCGCAACATTTGCCGTTTTTCCCACTTCTTTACTTTGTCTCATTTGCTGCAAGCGGCGCTGATATAGCAGCAGCCGCGTTGCATGAATCACAAAAGCAGCGATCGCCGTCGGCAGC
>JANXVS010000302.1 GCA_025351555.1 Pseudomonadota bacterium
GCGCACGGCTCGCCGAAACCCTGGACTACGCGGACTGGCCGACGCTTGGCGCCGAAGTCACCCGCGTGCGTACGCAGGTGAGCGAGGAATACGCCGCGCTGCTGCGGCCGGTATCGGCAAGCCAGAGCGCAGCAGGTACGGGCGCAGCGAATGTCTATTGGCAAGCGCACAAGCAAGGCAGCGCAGACGCAGCCGAACTGGCCACACTCGGGTTTGCCGCAGCCGAGCCCTTGCATGCACAGTTGAGCGCCTTGCTCGCCGGACCTGCGGCGCGTGCCTTGTCGCCGCGCGCCGGTGCCTGCCTTGATCGCCTGATGCCCCTGCTGCTCGAATCAGCGGCAGCGAGCGTGGCGCCCGATGTCTGCGTGGAGCGCCTGCTGCGGCTGGTGCATGGTGTGCTGCGGCGTTCGGCCTATCTATCCCTGCTCGAAGAACAACCCGCATCGCGCGCGCGCCTGGTCGCGTTGTTCGCGGACTGTGCGTTGCTGGCCGAGCGCGTGATTGCGCATCCGCTGCTGCTGGACGATATTTTCGATTCGCGCGTGGAAGTGACGTTGCCGCAGCGGACCCAGTTTGCGGCCGAGGTTGAGCGTCGCATCGCCCAGCTCGACGCCGACGATGCCGAAGCGGAAATCGAATTGCTGCAGGAGGAAAAGCACAGTGCCGCATTTCGTCTGGGGCTGGCGTATCGCGATGGTAGCCTCGACGCCATCGCTACTGCGCGGGGTCTTAGCGACACTGCCGAAGTCATTCTCGCGCTCACTCTGGCTCGGGCCGAACGCGATGTTGCGCGTCAGCACGGTCGGCTCGGCGGCGGCGGTCTGGCTATCGTCGGCTATGGCAGTCTCGGCGGCGCGGAGCTGGGCTTTGCCTCGGACCTGGATCTGGTATTTGTATACGATGGGAAATTGTCGCAACGCGAAAGTGATGGCGCACGGCCGCTGGAAGGCGCGCGCTATTTCTCCCGCGTCGCCCAGCGGGTGGTGCACTGGCTGACGACGCAAACGCATGCCGGACGGTTGTATGAGGTGGACGTGCGCCTACGCCCGGACGGCGGCAAGGGCTTGCTGGTCACCAGCCTTGATGCTTTCGCCGACTATCAGCGCGAACGCGCGTGGATCTGGGAGCAGCAGGCCCTGGTGCGCGCCCGGCCGATTGCCGGCGACGAAGCCGTGATGCAGCGCTTCGGCGGCTTGCGCGCCGAGTTGCTGGCGCGCGCGCGCGACGCCAGCGAAGTGCGCCAGCAAGTGACGATGCTGCGGGCGCGTTGGCGCGCCGAACGCGATCGCTCGAGCGCGGTTCTGCTGGATTTGAAACAAGGTGCGGGCGCTTTGCTCGACATCGAATTCATTTTGCAGACCCTGGTGCTGCTGCGCGCGCATGCGCATCCACAATTGCTTGCCGACAGCAATACCGCCGGGCTGATTGCGCAGGTGCAGAGTGTTGGTGTGCTGGATGCCGGGCAAGGGCGCGATTTGGCGCTGGCGCATGCAAATCTGCTGACGCGGGCACTGACCTGCACCCTGGATGCGCGGCCGCGTCTGGCGGCGCGCGATGCGGAACTGGAACGGCACTGCGCAGCGGTGCGGGCGATTGCCGCGTCACTCGGGCTTGGCTTCGCCTGATTCACTCGCCGCCCAGCGCGAGCGCGAGATCTGGCCGCGTCGATTCGAGTACGTGCCAGATCTTGCTCGCGACCACGGCGAGCTCTTGCAGCGGCTGCGGTTGCTGCAAAGTGGAAAAATCCACATTCGCTTCGAGCGTATGCAACCAGCCCTGGGCGTGCAGCTCGGCATGCAGCAATGGAATCCGACCACGCGCCGTCTGCGGTAACAACGTAAATACCGGCCGGCCCGTAGCGCAGGCTTCCGAAAGCATGTTCACCGAATCCGGCGTAACCACGAGGCGATCGGCCGCGGCGAGATAGCCCTGGTACGGGTTCGCGCCATCGGCCGGGCTGTTCCAGAAATGCACGCAGTCCGCGCGCAGATGTTCGCGTGAGCGCACGCGCCAAATTTCTGGCGTGCGCCGCGAACTGGCGATCAGCAGGCTGCCGCCGTCGCGCGTGCTCAGTGCCGCGACGCGCGCCAGGAAATCGTCGAACCAGGCAGCATCCAGCCCGAGCCCGCGGCGCGGGCCGCCGAGCAGCAGGGTCGTGCGCGGTTTCGGCAATTGCATCAACGTCGGAAATTGCGCGAGGCCCGCGGCCAGCCATTGCTCATCGACCGCGTTGAGTGCGCCGAGCGTCTGGATGACGTTGGCGCCGGTGAGTTCGTCGTGACGCGGCGCGATGACGAGATCGAACTCGGCCGGGTCGATGCGCGGATCGAGAATCTGGATCGTGAAAGTCTTGCCCGCGCTCATGCGGCGCAACAGCCGCGTCAACAACGCGGCTTGGCGTCCGCAACCGATGACCAGCGCCGGCCACGGCGGCGTGAATAGCAGGCGCACCTCGGCTGGTGCTGCCATGCGTGTGCCGGCCAGCAGGCGCGGCGCGAACCACGACCACGGCGCACGCAGATCCACGCGCAGCACGCGCGGATCGAGCCGCAGCGTGTGCGCCAGTGCCAGCGCCTGGCGTTCATTGCCGGCAGCACCGTCGGTGACGACCCAGGCACTGGATGGTTCAGCGGGGGTAGTGTGTAAATTTGTGTGAACTCGTGGCTGTTGGGTCACAGTGTTCTGTTTTCGTGCCCTTGGGTTCATCGATGCGGCCGCTATACTTGCCCGATCATACCGGCAAAATTGATGCCGGCTGATGCAATCAGTTTGACCCAATCATTTTCCGGAGACATCGTATGCACACCCCACTATCCGATGCCGCGCTCGACCAGATTTTCCGCACCGCCCGCACCTACCGGCGCTCGGCGGCGGCGTGGCTGCCCAAACCGGTCAGCGACGAACAGTTCCGGGCGATGTACGACCTAGCCAAGCTCGGGCCCACCAGTGCGAACTGCTCGCCGGCGCGCATCGTGTTCGTCAAGACTGTTGAAGCCAAGGAAAAACTCAAGCGTGCACTCAGCGAAGACAACGTCGCTCAGACCATGGCTGCACCAGTTACCGCAATCATCGGCAGCGACCAGGTGTTCTATGAGGCCTTGCCGCGCTTGTACAAGGAGTCGCCGGAAGCCAGAAGCTGGTTTGCCGGCAAACCCGAGGTGATCGCCGCGACCGCATTCCGCAATTCTTCGCTGCAGGGCGCGTACCTGATCATCGCCGCGCGCGTGCTGGGTCTGGATTGCGGGCCGATGTCCGGTTTCAACAACGCACTCGTCGACGACTTGTTTTTTGCCGGCAGCGCCGTCAAATCCAATTTTCTGATCAATATCGGTTACGGCAATCCCGCCGTGATCCGCCCACGCGAAGAGCGTTACGCCTTTGACGAGGCGTGCCGTATTGTCTGATCCTCACAAGGAGAAAGTCATGTTGCGCAATATCCTGCTGTCATCGATTCTGGCCGCCGCCAGCCTGCCCGTGCTCGCCGCCACCCAGAAATACGATATCGATCCGGGTCACACCCAGGTCACGTTCACCTGGAATCATTTCGGATTCTCCAACCCCAGCGCCACGCTGGAGAAGATCAGCGGCGCGATCGAACTGGATACTGCCGATCTGACCAAGTCGTCGGTCGCGGTGACGATGTCGCTGGACGGGCTGCATAGCGGCGTACCCAAGCTCGACGAGCACCTGAAAACCGCGGAATTCTTCGACGCTGCGAAGTTCCCGGACATCACATTCAAAAGTACCAAGGTGGAAAAATCCGGTGCCGAGGCGCTCAAGATCAGCGGCGATCTGACCGCGCATGGCGTGACCCGCCCGGTGACGTTCAACGCCAAGGTCAACAAGATCGGTGACAACCCGATGATGAAATCGCTGTCAGCCGGCTTCGACGCCGACGTGACGATCAAGCGCTCGGATTTCGATGTCGGCGCCTATCTACCGAATGTCAGCGACGATATCCGCGTGCATATCACGCTGGATTCGCATTTGGCAAAGTAATTTCAACCGCTGTGCGCCTTCCGGAGTGGAAGGCGCACACAAGCGCAATTCAACCCTTCTTCACACCCTGATTCTTCAACGCTTCCAGGCCGCCAAGATTCAGCCCGGCGACCGCGGCTTTCAACGCATCGATATTGGCCACGCCTGAGCCGTGCACCGCGACCACGAAGCGATCGCCCAGCACCACGGTGTATTCGCCGCTGCCACCGTTGTTCCACTCCTCGTGGATCATGCGGCCATCTTGGTGATAGGTTTTTTCGTAGCCGTGATCGCTTTGCTTGTCTTCTTCCATTCCAGCGAAACCCGCCAGTGCCATGACGCCCTTGGCGCCGCCGGTATCGGTGATTTCCAAGGTGAGTTCGGGTCCACCCTGCGGATTGCGGTACGTCGCCTTGGCATTGGAAACCTGGACGCCGATCATCGCATTGCGTGAGGCCTCGTAATTGGTACGCGGCATACCGCCGAGGGATTCCGGCATGAATGGCTTGAGCGCTTCGGGCGTCAGCGACTCGACCGTATCGCCGCCGCCGAGTACGGCACCGAGCACGGCCCCAGCGGCCGCCGCTTGCGCATTGGCATCGCCGGATTTCTGCGCCGCTTCCATCTTCTTGCTCGCTTCGCCAGCGCGCTGGCCGATCGCCGCGAGCGCGCCGAGCGGGCTGCTCTTGTCCGGAGTGAAGTCGGAAGACTCACCGAGCAGGGAACCATGCGTCAGCGCGCCGCTGCTCATGGCCGATACGCCGCTGGCCATGCCGACGATGATGGCCAGAATCCAGCCAAGCACGATACCCACGATGATGACCACGGCGGTGTAGCCGCCGGCGCGATCCTGCGGACTTTGCATGGTGTGCTGCAGGCCCAGATACATCAGGTAGATCGAGTAGATCGCCGCAACGATCACGAGCAGGCCGACCAGAACGCCAAGGCCGGGCAGGATATGCAGCACGCCAACCACCCAAACGGCGGTATAGCTGTAGGCCGCAGCCTTCAGTGCCTGCACCTGATTGGCGGTACCGCCAAAACTTGGCGCCAGCGCGTTGATGATCAGAGCCATCACATAGGTCATGCCGAGCGACACGGCGTAACCCAGGATCATCTGCATCAAGGCACTGAAGAAGCCGACGTGCAACGTACCGAGAAACGGAATGTGGATTCCGAACAGCACCAGTCCGATAAAGGTCGCTATCGGCGTCAGTGCGGCAACGTAAATAATGTAATTTTTATACAAGTCCGGAACCGTATCGGGTTCGGCCGCGATCACCGGCCATTCGGTTTTCGGCGTCAGCAAGATGTTCTTGATGCGCGCAATCAACTTATTGATATCCACGTTGTATTCCCTCCACAGATTTGGCGACGCCGAATCTTACCTGCTTCGCGTAGCGAACGGGTATGCAACGGGAAACGCGTCGGAAAAGGCGCCGCGCGCAGCCCACGCAGGATGGCGCGCAACTTGCTAGACTTGCCTGCTGGCCTTGCTTTGAGGCCGCTTGCCTCGATCTTCAGGTCGCGCGTTCATGTCCACAGATGTTTCTGCCCGTCACGATTCCGCCGCCACCTGGCTGGTTCCGGCGAACGCCGAAAACCAGTACGCGGTCACGCGTGCGGACTTGCCGCTGTCCTGCCCGATGCCCGGCATGGCCTTGTGGAACTCGCATCCCAAGGTGTATTTGGCCGTGGAAGCGACCGGCAGCGCCAAGTGCCCGTATTGCGGGGCGCAGTTCACTCTGAAGGATTGAGAGCAACATGCCGGGGCGTCGCCTCACCGTCGTGCAACTGCTGCCGGCGCTGAACGCCGGTGGCGTTGAGCGCTCGGTGCTCGAGATCGGCCGTGCCTTGGTCGCTGCGGGGCACCGCTCCATTGTGATCTCCGCAGGTGGCAGGTTGCAGGAAAAACTTGTCGCGCAGGGCAGCGAACTTATCACCCTGGATATCGGCCGCAAATCGCTGGCCACGCTGCATCACATCGGCACTCTGCGGCGCCTGTTTCGCAAACTCAAACCCGACATCGTGCATGCGCGCTCGCGCCTGCCGGCGTGGTTGACGCGGTTCGCGCTGCGCGGCCTGCGCGCGCCGAAGCCGCACTTTGTAACGACCGTACACGGGCTCAATTCGCCGAGTTTCTACAGCTCTATCCTGACTCGCGGCGAGCGCGTTATCTGTGTTTCCAACGCCGTGCGCGACTATGTGTTGCGCCACTATCCACGCACCGATCCGACGCGCCTGACCGTGATTCCGCGCGGCGTGGATCCGCAAGAATTTCCATTCGGCTATCAGCCAGACGACGCCTGGCGGCGCGACTTCTTCCTGGATTTTCCGCAGCTGGAAGGTGGCATCTTGCTGACCCTGCCGGGTCGAGGCACGCGTTTGAAAGGGCATGCCGATGCGATTGTGCTGCTCGCCGAACTCATCGCGCGCGGCTTCGATGTGCGTCTGCTACTGCTCGGCGCGCACGAACCGGGACGTGAAATCTACATCGCTGAACTTGAAGCGCTGGCAGCGCAGCGCGGCGTCAGTGCACGTGTCGCCATCAGCGTGCCGCGCAACGACGTGCGCGAAATCTACGCGATCTCGACCCTGGTATTGCAGCTGTCCAATCAACCCGAAGCGTTTGGCCGTACCGTGATCGAGGCGCTGGCGCTGTGCCGACCGGTGCTCGGCTACGCCCATGGCGGCGTCGGCGAATTGCTGGCAGAGCTTTACCCGGATGGCCGCGTGCCGCTGGGTGATGCGACGCGCCTGGTCGAGCGCGCGGCCGAGTTGCTGCGCCTGGCGCCCGCGATTGCGCCGCTGACGCGTTATCGTCTTGCCGACATGCAGGCGGCGACGCTGGCGGTATACGCGGAACTGGCCGGGTGATGAAGCGGTTGTCGGTTGTGAGAAGCAGCCAACGCTCTTACGCTTGACCGACAACCGTGAACCGACAATCGCCAACCTCCATGTGGGCCGCTCTCATCATCCTGCTCGTGCTGGTGCTGTTGCCCGTGGGCCGCAGCGCCGAGGTGGCCGTCGCGATTGGCGCACTTGCCGGGCTGGTCTTTGCCTGGCGCGAG
The DNA here is from genome assembly GCA_025351555.1 of Pseudomonadota bacterium. Lineage (GTDB taxonomy): Bacteria > Pseudomonadota > Gammaproteobacteria > Xanthomonadales > Rhodanobacteraceae > Rudaea. The sequence goes on from JANXVS010000302.1 coordinate 7,050, forward strand.
CGCGCATCGCTGTGGGCCAACCACGGCGTGCGTCTGGCGACAATCCTGTTCGCCTGCTACTGGTTGCCGGCACTGATTTCAGCATTCGGTGCCGTCGCGCCCGAAAAATCCTTGAGCACGGTCGCTATACTTTTGCGCTTTTTCCCTTTTGTGTTATTTACCTGCCTGATGCTGCGCGACGCGGCGATCTGGCCGCGCATCGTGGACACCGTGGCCATCATCGTCGTGCTCTGGCTGCTCGATGCCTGGGTGCAGATATTCACTGGCTATAGCCTCGCCGGCGCCAGCGACGCCGGGCGCCTATCCGGCATTTTCGGCGCGGAAAATCTCAAACTCGGACCGGTGCTGGCGGTGCTCTCGCCGTTCTTGCTGGCCGCCGCGGGTGCGCGCTTCGGCTGGCGCGGTCTCGTCGTCGCCTTCGTGTTTGCGCTGATGCCAATCCTGTTCGCCGGCTCGCGCGCAGCATGGTTGATGTACGCGCTGGTCACGATGATATTCGTCTGGCGGCAGACGCGCGCGCCACTGCGCTTTGCTATGTGGGGCATGGGCGCTGCGTGTCTGGTCGCGTTCGCGGCGCTGGTCGCGCTGCACGATTCGAGTGCGTTCGCTGCCCGCGTGCAGCGCAGCCTGCTCGCAATGCAAGGATCGGAACACGCGCTGGACGAAGCCGCTGCCGGCCGCCTGCGCATCTGGGGCACGGCCTCGCGCATGATCGTCGCGCATCCGCTCGCCGGCGTTGGCGTGCGCGGTTTTCGCTATGCCTACCCCGCGTTCGCGCGGCCCGGCGATGCCTTTGTCGATGCGAAGACCGGCGAAGGTGCGGCGCACGCGCACCAGCTCGTATTGGAAGTGTTGAGCGAAACCGGGATCGTCGGCCTTGCATTCTGGATCATTGGCGCGGCGTGCGCGCTCCGCGCCTGGCGGCGTGCCGGCACGCCAGCGCGCGAACGCGCCTTCGCTCCGGGCCTGGCGCTGGCGGCGATGTGCTTTCCGCTGAACACCCATCTGGCGTTCTACTCGGCCTGGTGGGGATTATTGTTCTGGTGGCTGCTGGCGCTGTATTGCGCGGCGCTTGCTGCGGGGGACGATGATGCCACGCTCGAGGCAACCCGGCCCCCCATCCGGCCCCTTCTTTGATTAGGGCCGGGGCCACCTTATCTCGCACGGGACTTCCGTCGGTCGCCGGTGGGAGAAGCAACAACGCGCTGCTCAGTTCATTCCGGTGGCGGCCTCGGCCCACGCAGCAAACTCAGCGCCAGCCCGCCAATCAATGCCGCCGCGCCGACCAGCACGGCCCACAACAACCACGTTTTCCAGTCGCGCTGCACGGGTAGAGGTGCCAGCGCGCTTTCGCCGTGCAGGGTGGCGCGAGCGCCGAGTGCGGCGAGCGGCGGCTGCCAATCGTTGCCGAGCTTGGAGCGCAACTGCGCGAGTGCGGTATCGACTGGATAGTCGCCGCGGCGTGCACGCGCGCTGCCGGCAACCAATCGATACGGGCCGCTGCCCTGGGCGAGGAACACAAATCGATCAGGCCGGAAGGCGACGCGCAGGATCGGTGCGCGATCCAGCGGCGTCGCCGGTTGCACTTGCCATTCCTGCGCGCGCCCCGCCGCTACGGTGGCCTGTTCATCATTGCCAATCACGCTGTCACCCTGGCGCAGCCGGAACGCCGTGAACTCCGTGCGCGTCTGCCAGATACCGGTGTCCTCGCCGGCACGCTGGCGGCTGGCCACGCGCACGCGCGCGAGCGAGTTGTCGCTGGCCAGTTCGAGCTTGAGCGCATCGATCGCCATTGGCGCGGGCAGGCGGTAGCGAAATGCGGCCGGCGCATTGCCGGTGGCAGGAGTGGCGGCTTCTTGCTCTGCGTCGAGCCACAGCCGTGACGGTTGGGTCAGGCTCGCATGCATAAGCGTGCGCGCACGCACATGCAGGCCATCAATAGCCGCCGCATTGTCGAGCCGGTGCAGGCGCAGATATTTCGCTTGCACGCCGCTCAGCCCGATCTGGTGGCGCGCGAGCACATTGCCTGCCTGGCGTAGTGACAACACGGTCGCGCTCGCGTTGAGCGTGCGCCATTGCTGCAAGTCATCACTGCCGGCGACACTGAATTGCGCGTTGACATCGGCACCCTCGTTCCAGTCCAGCCACAGACTGTCGATCGGCGCGTGCAGCGCGCTCGCATCGAGCAGCAGATCGCCCGTCGCTGCGGCAACCGCGGGCGCTGGGTTCGCGGCCGCGCCGACCTCGGCATCGAGCCGGCGCAATC
>JANXVS010000293.1 GCA_025351555.1 Pseudomonadota bacterium
TGCCGATCGCGCTGGCGGTCGGCCTGTTCTACTTCGGTCGCTGGCTGGAGCATGCGCACCCGGCACTGGGCGCGAGCGGTGCGCAAATGTTGATCTGGGGGTTCTTCGTATCGACTGTGGTGCTGTTCCATGCCACGGTGACGATCAACTCGCTCGCCCACCGCTTCGGGTCGCGCCGCTATGACACCGCCGACAACAGCCGCAACAACTGGCTGCTGGCGCTGATCACATTCGGCGAAGGCTGGCACAACAATCACCATCACTTTCCCGGCGCGGCGCGCCAGGGCTTTCGCTGGTGGGAGGTGGATTTGACCTACTACCTGTTGCGCGGACTGGCCGCCTGTGGGCTGGTGTGGGACCTGAAACCGGTACCCGCTGGTTTGCGCAGGACACGTTGACCCATGCGAATTGCCGTCATCGGATCTGGCATCAGCGGTCTGGCAAGCGCATGGCTGCTGTCGCGGGAGCATGACGTGGCGGTGTACGAGGCGAACGATTATCTAGGCGGTCACACGCATACTCACGAAGTCGATGTCGGCGGCCGGAAATTCGCCGTCGACACCGGCTTTATCGTGTTCAATCCGCCGCATTATCCACTTTTGACAAGAATGTTCAGAGCACTCGAGGTGCAGTCGCAACCGACGACGATGAGTTTCGCGCTGAAGAACGAGCGCAGCGGCCTGGAATACAATGCGACGAATCTGCGTGGTTTGTTCTGCCAGCGCCGCAACCTGGTATCGCCACGATTCTTGCGCATGCTGCGCGACATCTTGCGCTTCTATCGTGAGGCGCCGGCGCTGCTGGGTCTGGCCGGTGCCGGCCCGACGCTCGGCGAGTACCTTGCCGCAAACGGTTATTCGGCTGCGTTCCGCGACGATCACCTGGTGCCGATGGCATCGGCGCTGTGGTCGTCGCCGCCGACGCGAATCCTGGACTTTCCAGTGAAGCACCTGGCCGAGTTCATGGCCAATCACCAGATGTTGCAAACCCGGGATCGGCCGCAATGGCGCGTGGTGAAGGGCGGTTCGCAACAATATGTACGTGCCCTGCGCAGAAACTGGAAGGTGCGCGAGCGCGTCGGCTGTGCGGTGACCAGGGTCACCCGCGAAAACGACGGCGTGCGCATCGACAGTGCGGGCGGCAGCGAACGATACGATCATGCGGTGCTCGCCTGCCATAGCGACCAGACCCTGGCCCTGCTCGCCGATGCCAGCGACCGCGAACGCGACATTCTCGGCGCCATGCCGTATCAGGAGAACGACACGGTGCTGCACACCGACGCGAGCCTGCTGCCGCGCCGGCGTAGCGCCTGGGCGGGATGGAATGCGCTGGTGCCAAAAGATGCAAGTGAACAATGTACCGTCAGTTATTGCATGAATCTGCTGCAATCGCTGGATGCGCCGGAGCCGATCGTTGTCACCCTCAACCGCACTGCGCATATTGCGCCGGAAAAAATCCTGCGGCGCATGCGTTACCACCATCCGGTCTACTCGCAGGCGTCGGTCGCGGCGCAGAAACGCAAGGCCGAAATCCAGGGCGTCAATCGCACCTGGTTCGCGGGCGCCTACTGGGGCTGGGGTTTCCACGAAGACGGAATGCGCAGCGCGGTCGATGTGGCCAACGCGCTGGGCGTACGCTGGCCATGACCGCTGTGACTGCCAGCGCCATCTACGAAGGCTGGGTGCGTCATCGCCGCCACACGCCGCACGCGCATGCGTTCCGCTACCGGATGTACCTGTTGTATCTGGATCTGGCCGAACTCGATCGCGTCTTCGCCAGACGCTGGCTGTGGTCGGTGAACCGGCGCAACCTGGCGGAGTTCCGCCGCAGCGATTACCTGGGCGATCCCGCAGTTCCTCTCGATCAAGCGGTGCGCGCACGCATCCGCGAAGCCTGTGGCCGCGCACCGACCGGGCCGATCAGGCTATTGGCGCATTTGCGCACTTGTGGACATTGTTTCAACCCGGTCGCCTTCTACTATTGCTACGCAGACGACGGCACCACACTCGACACCATCGTTGCCGAGATCACGAATACCCCATGGAAAGAACGCCACAGCTATGTGCTGCCGGTCGCCACCGCCGATCGCCACGGCACAGCACTGCGCTGGGATTTTCGCAAGGCCTTCCACGTCTCGCCGTTCATGCCGATGCAGCGCGACTACAGCTGGCGCTTTACGGTACCGAATGATGCGGCGCCGGATGCCGCGCTGCGCGTGCACATGGATGTGCTCGATGATACAGCGCGCGATTTCGACGCGACCCTGGTGCTGCAACGCCGCCCGCTGACAGGCGCCAATCTTGCGCGCGTGCTGCTGCGCTTTCCGGCGATGAGCTTGCGTATTGTCGCGGCAATCCACTGGCAGGCGCTGCGGCTCTGGCTGCGCCGCAATCCCGTGTACGACCATCCAAAACCCAAAGCGAGCTGAGCATGAATCCCGAATCAGCCAGAACCATCGATCTTGCGCCATCGACCGCCTACGGCATGCTCGACCGCGCCTTGCGCACGCGTCTGCTAGTGCAGATGAATGCGCTGCGCGACAGCCAGCTGCGCATCATCGATGCGCTCGGCGAGAGCGTGCTCGGAACGCCGGCGGCGCATCCGGCCGACACTCTGCATGCGACGGTGCGAGTATACGATGCGGCATTTTACCGTCAGGTCGCGGGCAATGGCAGTGTCGGCGCGGGCGAGGCCTATATGGATGGCGTGTGGGAATGCGACGATCTGGTTGCCCTGATGCGCATGCTGGTGCGCAATCGCGATCTGCTCGACGCGATGGAAACCGGGTTGGCGCGGTTCGGCGGCATCGCCATGCGTGCCTGGCATACCTTGCGTCGCAATACGCGCAGCGGCAGCCAGCGCAATATCGCTGCACACTATGATCTCGGCAACGATTTCTTTCACCTGTTTCTCGACGACAACATGATGTATTCGTCGGCGATTTTCGCGCGTGCGGACGAATCGCTGGAAGTCGCATCCACGCGTAAAGTCGATCGCATCTGCCAAAAGCTGGCGCTGTCAGCGAACGATCGCGTGGTCGAGATCGGTTCCGGGTGGGGCGGCTTTGCCATTCACGCCGCGCGCAACTACGGTTGCCACATCACGACGACCACAATCTCGCGTGAGCAATATGACCTCGCGCGCGAGCGCGTGCATGCGGCCGGCCTCGACGGCCGCGTCGAGGTGCTGCTGGAGGACTATCGCGATCTGTCCGGCAGTTACGACAAGCTCGTGTCGATCGAAATGATCGAGGCAATCGGTCATCAGTATCTGGACAGCTATTTCACCAAGGTTGGAGCACTGCTCGAACCGCAGGGCATGGCGCTGATCCAGGCGATAACGATCGAGGATCATCGCTATGCGCAGGCGCTGCGCGCGGTGGATTTCATCAAGCGCCACATCTTTCCCGGCAGCTTTATTCCTTCGATCAGCGCGATGTTGAGTGCAATCACGCGTACGAGCGATATGAAACTGTACCAACTCGAAGACATCGGCCCAAGCTATGCAGTGACGCTAGCCACTTGGCGTGAACGCTTCCACCGGCATCTGCCCGAAGTACGCACCCAGGGTTATGACGAGCGCTTCGTTCGCATGTGGGATTTCTATCTGGCCTATTGCGAAAGCGGCTTCCGCGAGCGCTCCACCGGCGACGTGCAGATGCTGCTGGTCAAGCCCGGTTGCCGGCGGCGGCAATGCCTGCCTGATCTGGAGTCGACATTGTGAATTTGTGGATAAATGCTATTTTCTACCAAGCGACCTGGCTGATAACCATCGCCGGCGCGGCGCGTGGATGGTGGTGGGCAGGGCCAGCCGCGCTCGTGGTATTCGCCGGCTGGCAGCTCGCGGTGTCGTCGCAGCGGCGGGCGGATGCGTTGCTGGTGCTGTACGCCGCGGTGATCGGCTTCGTCATCGATTCGGCGTTCGCGCAGGCGAGCCTGATCAGTTATGCCGCCGCCACGCCATGGGCGCAACTGGCACCGATCTGGATCGTCGCGTTGTGGATGAGTTTTGCGCTGACGCTCAATCATTCGCTTGCGTACCTGAAGACGCATGCACTGGTCGCGGCCGCGCTCGGCGGCATCGGCGCGCCGCTGGCGTATCTGGCGGCGGCGAATTGGGGTGCGCTCGCATTTCCCGCCTCGCAGTTACCCTCCCTGATCCTGCTCGCGACAGTCTGGGCGGTGCTGACGCCGGCCTTGTGCCGTCTGGCCCAGGCGTTGCTCCTGCACAAGACGGCGGTATTTGCGTTGCCCGGAGACTCACGATGACGCCCTGGTACATTCTCTACGTCTGGGTCGCTGCCAGCGTCGCCATGTTCGTCGGCTGGCTAATCCAGCGGCGCACGCGCAACGCCGGCATCGTCGATGCAATCTGGTCCGCGTGCATGGGTGCCGCCGCCCTGTTCTACGCATGGGTGGGCAGCGGCGGCCTGGTGTCGCGGCTGGCCGTGGCCATGCTCGGCGGTCTCTGGGGTTTTCGTCTGTGCATGCACATCCTGTCGCGCGTGCTCAACGAACCCGAGGATGGGCGTTATCGCTATCTGCGCGAATACTGGCGCGATGACCAACGCAAATTCTTCGGCTTTTTCATGGCCCAGGCACTGCTGACCGCCCTGTTCTCGCTGCCGTTTTATGCCGTCGCGGAAAATCCGCGGGATTCCTTGTCGATCTGGTGCATGTTCGGACTCGTGATCTGGATAACCAGCGTCACCGGCGAATCGATCGCCGATGCGCAATTGTCCCGTTTTCGCAAAAATCCACAAAATCACGGCAAGACCTGTCGCGTGGGTCTGTGGCGTTACTCCCGGCATCCAAACTATTTTTTCGAGTGGCTGCACTGGTTCGCCTATGTGTTTCTGTCGATAGGCACACCGTTCCCGGCGTGGCTGCTGAGTCTGCTCGGGCCGACCCTGATGCTGGCCTCGCTGTGCTGGATCAGCGGCATTCCGTTCACCGAGGCGCAGGCATTGCGCTCGCGCGGCGATGACTACCGCGACTACCAGCGCAGCACCAGCATGCTGATCCCGTGGTTTCCAAAGAGCACCTGATCGATGAACCAGACCATTTCCACCAGTGCCCACAGCGCGGACTCGCAGCCGGCGCCGACCGGACTTATCGGCTTGTGCGAACGCGGCCTGATACCCGACTGGCTGACGCGCCTGGGCATTCGCCGCATGTGTACGCATCGCCTGCGCGAGGAACGCGCAGGCGATGTCGCAGCCGCGTGGGCGCGATTCCGGCACTGCCTGGACGCACTGCGCGAAAGTCCGGTCGCGATCCATACCGACGCCGCGAACGCGCAACATTACGAACTGCCGCCGCGATTCTTCGAGTTGTGTCTGGGCAAGCGCCTGAAATATTCGAGTTGCTATTTCCTCAACGGCGACGAGACGCTGGATCAGGCCGAGGAGGCAATGCTGGCGCTGTACGCCGATCGTGCGCAACTCGCCGATGGTCAGGATATCCTCGAGCTCGGCTGCGGCTGGGGTTCGCTGACCTTGTGGATAGCGCAGCATTTTCCACAAAGCCGCATCACGGCCGTTTCCAATTCACGGCCGCAACGGGAGTTCATCCAGGCGCGCTGCCGGGAACGCGGGTTCGACAACGTGCACGTGATCACGCAGGACGTGAACCGGTTGGAACTCGAATCCAGGCAATTCGATCGCGTCGTATCAATCGAGATGTTCGAGCACATGCGCAACTACGACACCCTGCTCGGGCGCATCGCATCTTGGCTGCGCCCCGGCGGAAAACTTTTTGTGCACATTTTCTGCCATCGTGAACTGATGTATCCGTTCGAGACCGAAGGCGACGACAACTGGCTGGGTCGCTACTTCTTCACCGGCGGTCTTATGCCGTCCGCCGATACGCTGTTGTGGTTCCAGCACGATCTGCGCATCGAGCAACAATGGCGGCTGTCTGGTACGCATTATGAAAAGACCGCTAATACCTGGCTCGCGAATCAGGACGCGAACCGCGACGAAATCCTGCGCGTGCTCGAATCGGCTTACGGCAATCAGGCACGGCTATGGCATCAACGCTGGCGCATGTTCTGGATGGCCTGCGCAGAATTGTTCGGCTATTCCGGGGGCAACGAGTGGCTGGTGGGGCATTATCTATTTGCGAAGCCCTGATCGAAAGATAACCCCAGTGTGCGCAAGGCGCTTCGACGGGCCATGCACGGCACGGGGAGGTGCCGCGAATCGGCGGCTTGATCAGCCGATTCGAAAAGTGTGGTGCGGCTATGCCGCGCCCGCTTGATTGACTGCGCGCGCAGGAGCGCGCGCGAACAGCGGAGCTGACCCAAAGGGCGAGCGTCAGGATGGCGCGAGTCAAACTGCGGCAGGATGCCCAGTTTTTCAATCATCAGATAATGAAAAGCCCGGCTTGCGCCGGGCTTTTTCGTGTTGCTTACGCGCATCGACTACAGATCGATCAGTTCTCGACCTTGAGCTCGGTACGGCGGTTGCGCTGACGGCCTTCCGCGGTATCGTTGGTGTCGATCGGTGCACTTTCGCCAAAGCCCTTCGGGCCATCCAGACGGCTGGCGTCGACGCCATGTCCGGTCAGGTAATCGTACACGCCCTTGGCGCGACGCTCCGACAGTCTCTGGTTGTAGGCATCGGTGCCCTTGGAGTCGGTATGACCATCCACTTCGACATGGATGCTCGGATTACGCTTCAAGGTATCGATGGCTTCGTCGAGAATCTGCACGGACGCAGCAGTCGGAGCCTTCAAAGACGGCACCAACTTCTCGCCAACGCGCGGATGGTCGAACTTGAACTCGACACCACGCAGGTCGATCGTGACCTTTGTCGGCGCCGGTTCTTCACGTGCAGGCGGCGGCGGGGTCGTCGTCGTTTCCGTACGCTTGGTTTCCACAGCTTCAGCGTGGCCGCCGAAGCTGTAGGTCAGGCCGATCGTCAACATGGCATCGGTAAAGCCGCTGCTGTGGCGAGCGAAGCCATAGTGATCGGACAACGTGCTATTCAGCGAATTGTTGTCTTTGTCGTAACGGCCCGCGATTTCACCGCGGAACGCCAGGCGATCGTTCATGGCGTACTGGACGCCAACGCCGAGGGTCGCCATCGGATCCCAACCGCCGCCGGAAGCATAACCGCCGCTCAGGCCGTAAGCGCCATCATGCAGCAGGAACCCGGAATAGGCTTTGTGACGCACGGCACCGAGGCCGCCCATCACATACGGGCGCCAGCCGGAACCGAATTCGCCGAAGAACCAGCGACCGGCCACATCCAGCTGCACGCTTTCCCACTGGTGACCTTCACGCGGTGAACTGCTCTTGAAATCGGCATTGTTGATGCCGTATTCGAAATCGACAGCGAAATTGGGGTTGACCCACACGCCAGCGCCGATACCGCCGAAAAGCGATGTGTCGGTCGTGCGGTCTTTATCGGGCACTACAACGCCGATACGCGGGGCAAGATACCAGCTGCTGTAGTCTTGGGCGTGCGCCACGCCTACGCCGCCCAGTCCCAGGGCAATAAGCGCAAATAAGGTATTACGTTTCATCGGAGTCTCCTCTGCTTGGTTTTTTGGCATCCGCTACGCGGCGCACACGACACACTAGCCCTTCACTGGCACAAGACTGCATCGCGTTAATTATATGTTAGCACAGCGGTAACGCGAACGTGCGCAGTCTAGCAAAATCAAATCCTTGCGACCACCCCTGTTCAGGTTCGAGTCATCCCCTGCTAACTGTCTAATTAAACGCAGGAATTTTCGCCGAGTCGCACCCGTCTGCCATCGTTGTCAGTACGCGAACAACTCCATCAACCGGTGCACGGGCAGCGCCTCGAAAGCGGCAGGATCGGCGGCAACTCGCACGATCCGCTCCACTTGGCGCATCGACAGGTGCCCGGCAATCGCACGCTCGAACTTCTCCACGAGCACTGGGATACCCTCGCCGCGCCGCTTGCGATGGCCGATCGGGTAATCGATCGACACTTTGTCGGTTTTGCTGCCATCGGTGAAAAATACCTGCAAGGAATTGCCGATATAGCGCTTGGCCGGGTCGAAATAATCGGCGGTGAACTGCGGATTTTCCTTGACCGTCATCTTGGCGCGCAACGCGTCAATGCGCGGATCGGCGGCAATCGCATCGCCATAGTCGTCAGCGGTCAGGCGCCCGAAGATCAGTGGCACGGCGATCATGTATTGGATGCAGTGATCGCGGTCGGCGTAATTGGCCAGCGGCCCGGTCTTGTCGATGATGCGTACACCGGCTTCCTGGGTTTCGATTTCGATGCGTTCGATCTGGTCGAGCTTTGGCGCGACCTGCACATGCAACTGCATCGCACATTCGACCGCGGTCTGCGCGTGGAACTCTGCCGGAAACGAGATCTTGAAAAGCACATTTTCCATCACGTAGCTGCCGAACGGACGCTCGAACTCAAACGCATTGCCCTTGAACGCGACATCGTAGAAACCCCAGGTCTTGGCCGTCAGTGCCGACGGATAGCCGACGCAACCCTTGACCGCGTTCAGCGCGTGCGTCACCGCGCGGCGGCAGGCGTCGCCAGCGGCCCAGCTCTTGCGTGGGCCGGCGTTCGGCGCGTGGCGATAGGTGCGCAATGCGCCGTTGTCGATCCAACTGTGCGAGACAGCGTTGATGATGTCCTGCCTGCTGCCACCGAGCATATGCGTAGCAACCGCAGTGGATGCCAGCCGCACCAGGATCACGTGATCCAGGCCGACGCGGTTGAAGGAATTCTTCAACGCGTAGCAGCCCTGGATTTCGTGCGCCTTGATCGCTGCGGTCAACACATCGCGCACCGTCAGCGGCTTGCCACCTTCGCGCTCGGCTTTGCGCGAGAGATAGTCGGCCACAGCCAGAATCGCGCCGAGATTGTCCGACGGATGTCCCCACTCCGCCGCAAGCCAAGTATCGTTGAAATCCAGCCAACGCACCTGCACGCCGATGTTGTACGCCGCCTGCACCGGATCGAGCTCGAAGCTCGTGCCCGGCACACGCGCGCCACCGGCAAGCGTCGCGTCCGGCACCAGCGGGCCGAGATGCTTCACGCATTCGGGAAACTTCATCGCCAACATCGCGCAACCGAGTGAATCCAGCAGCATGTAGCGCGCGGTGTCGTAAGCTTCCTGAGAGTCGATCGTGTAGTCGGCGACGTAGTTGGCGATGTCGACCATCGGCTGGTCAAAGTCCGGCCGCTTGGCCGAGCGGATGTCGTGATGGCTCATGGGAATTCCGCGATTCGGAAAATGGGGCGCGCATTTTGCCAGATTCGACGCCGTCTCGCCCGCTGAGACATGCACCGCCGACAATTCGCGCTCCGGCCGCAAACGGAGCAAAATTCGCCCATGCCGCTCGACAACTTCCACCCTGCCGTTGCTGCGTGGTTTCGCGGCGCATTTGCCGCACCGACGCCCGCGCAGATGCGCGCCTGGCCGGCGATCCAGTCCGGGCGTCATGCGCTGATCGCCGCACCCACGGGCTCGGGCAAGACGATCGCCGCCTTCCTGGCCGCGATCGATGAACTCGTGCGCCGTGGCGTCGAGGCACCGCTGCCGGACGAAACCTTCGTCGTCTACGTCTCGCCGTTGAAGGCGCTGTCGAACGATGTGCGCATAAATCTGGAAGCGCCGCTCGCCGGCATCCGCGACAAGCTGCTCGAACTCGGTCTGCCCGATGTGGAAATCCGCACCTGTGTGCGTACCGGCGATACGCCGCAATCCGAGCGCACGCAAATGCGCCGGCGCCCGCCGCACATCGTCGTGACTACGCCGGAGTCGCTGTACATCCTGCTCGGTTCTGAATCCGGCCGCGCGATGCTGGCCTCGACGCGCACGGTGATCGTCGACGAAATCCACGCACTGGCGCCAAACAAGCGCGGCGCACATCTGGCGCTGTCGCTGGAACGGCTGGAAGCTTTGTGCGGAAGGCGCTTGACTCGGATCGGGTTGTCGGCGACGCAAAAGCCCATTCTTGAAGTGGCGAAATTTCTCACCGGGTCAGTGGCCGAGGGCTGCACGCCGGATTGCGAAATCGTCGATGTCGGCTATTCGCGCGAACGCGATCTGGCGATCGAGCTGCCGCAGGCGCCGCTCGCCGCGGTGATGTCCGGCGATGTCTGGCAGCAGGTCTATGTGCGGCTGGCGGAGTTGATTCAGCAGCATCGTACGACCCTGGTGTTCGTCAATACGCGGCGCATGGCCGAGCGCGCGGCGCGCCACCTAAGCGAACTGCTGGGCAAGGACGCGGTGACATCGCACCACGGCAGCCTCGCGCGCGAGCAGCGCCTGGCCGCCGAGCAGAGGCTCAAACGCGGCGAACTGCGCGCCCTGGTCGCGACGTCGTCGCTGGAACTGGGCATCGACATCGGCGATGTCGATCTGGTTTGCCAGATCGCCTCGCCGCGCTCGATTTCCGCCTTCCTGCAACGTGCCGGACGCTCCGGCCACTCCGTCAGCGGCACGCCGAAAGGGCGCCTGTTCCCGCTGTCGCGCGATGATCTGGTCGAATGCACCGCCCTGCTCGATTCTATCCGCCGCGGCGAACTCGACACCCTGCATGTCGAACGCAACGCGCTCGATGTGCTCGCCCAGCAGATCGTGGCCGAGGTCGCCTGTCGCGAGTGGGATGAGAACGTGCTGTTCGCTATGATGACGCGCGCGTATCCCTTTGTGGATTTATCCATAAATACCTTCCGCGATGTCGTACGCATGCTCGCCGAAGGTTTCACCACACGCCGCGGACCGCGTTCGGCCTACCTGCACCGCGACGCGGTCAATGGCGTGTTGCGCGCGCGCCGCGGCGCGCGCCTGACGGCGATCACGTCCGGCGGCGCCATTCCCGACACCGCCGACTACGACGTCGTGCTCGAGCCGCAGTCGCACAAGGTCGGCACCGTGCATGAGGATTTCGCGGTCGAAAGTCTGGCCGGCGACATCTTCCAGTTGGGCAACACCGCGTACCGCATCCTGCGCGTGGAGCGCGGCAAGGTACGCGTGGAGGATGCGCAGGGCGCCCCGCCGACGATCCCGTTCTGGCTCGGCGAGGCACCAGGGCGCAGCGATGAGTTGTCGTTTGCGGTGTCGCGGCTGCGCGATGAATTCTCGGAAAAAGTGGAAAATGGCGCAAATGCGGCACTGGCCTGGCTGACCGGCGAGGTGGGCGTCGTCGAATCCGCCGCGCGCCAGCTCGTGGAGTATCTGGGGCCGGCCAAGGCCGCGCTCGGCCTGCTGCCGACGCAGCACACGCTGGCGATGGAACGCTTCTTCGACGAATCCGGCGGCACCCAGTTGATCATCCATTCGCCGTTCGGCAGCCACATCAACCGCGCCTGGGGATTGGCCCTGCGCAAACGCTTCTGCCGCAAATTCAACTTCGAGTTGCAGGCTGCGGCGACCGAAGACGCCATCATCCTGTCGTTATCTACCAGCCACAGTTTTCCGCTCGAGGAGGTCACGCGTTATCTGCACTCGAGCTCGGTGCGCGAGGTGCTGGCGCAGGCTTTGCTCGACGCGCCGATGTTCGGCGTGCGCTGGCGCTGGAACGCGACGACGTCGCTGGCGCTGCCGCGCTTTCTCGGCGGCGCCAAGGTGCCGCCGCAGCTGCAGCGGATGAAGTCCGAGGACTTGCTCGCCACCGTGTTCCCCGATCAGGTCGCCTGCGCCGAGAACCTGGTCGGCGAACGCCAGATTCCCGATCACCCACTAGTCGCGCAGACCCTGCACGACTGTCTGCACGAGGCAATGGACATCGACGGCCTGGAACGCCTGCTGAAAATGCTGGAAAGTGGAGAAATCCACATTGTTGCACGCGACCTGACCGGACCCTCGCCGCTGGCCGCTGAAATTCTCAATGCCCGGCCCTACGCTTTTCTTGATGACGCGCCACTGGAAGAACGCCGTACCCAGGCGGTGCAGAGCCGGCGCTGGGGCGATGCTGAAACCACTGGGGATTTCGGCCGGCTCGATCCGGAGGCGATCGAGGCAGTGCGCGAGGAAGCGTGGCCGCAAGTGCGCAGCGCCGATGAATTGCATGAGGCGTTGATGGGACTCGCCTTCATCACCGGCGCCGAAATTCGCGTCAATCCCGGTTGGCAGACATTCCTGGATGAACTGGT
>JANXVS010000339.1 GCA_025351555.1 Pseudomonadota bacterium
CTTGATCCGGAACGCTGCATGGCGCATTTGCAACTTTTGCACAATGCGCCAGATTTACCGGAGAAACTGCGGCGTGTATTCGCCTTGCAGCGCGACGACAAGGAAAAACCCGATCCAGAACTGGCAATCTACGGCGGTTTCCCAGGTGATGCCGACAAGCGTCTGTTCAGTGAAGTACGGCGCACACCACACACCGAACTGGCCAAACGTAATTTCGGCTTCCGCGATCCGCGCTATACCGAATTGCTGTTTCGCTATCGCGCGCGCAACTGGCCGCAAACACTCAATGTCGACGAACACACGCGCTGGGAAGAATTTCGGCGCATACGGCTGACCCAATCTCTGCCGCTAACGACGCTGACTCTCGATCAGTATTTCGCGGAAATTGCTGCTGCACGAACCAATCCGGCCACCACAGGGGCGCAGCAAGTCCTGCTGGACCAACTCGATGCATGGGGTCACAGCATCACCGCCGAACTCACTACCAATCCAATCGCATCATGAGCAAAATATACTTCTCCAGAAATACCTTCGCCTTCCTGCGCGCGCGGTCGCGCAACAACAACCGCGACTGGTTTCAGTCGCACGGCGCGGACTATGAGCGTCACGTTCGCGAACCGTTCCTGGAATTGATCGCCGACCTGCAGGCGCCACTGGCGAAGATCAGCCCACACTTTCGCGCCGATCCACGCAAGGCCGGCGGCTCGCTGTTCCGTGTCCATCGCGACACGCGCTTTGCCAACGACAAGACGCCATACAAGCCCTGGGCCGGTGCGCGCCTGTTCCATGAGCGCCGCCGCGAAGTCGAAGCGCCGTCGTTCTATCTGCATATCGCGCCGAAGGATTGCTTCGCCGGCGGCGGCATTTGGCATCCCGAACCGCCGACGCTCAAGCGTCTGCGGAATTTTCTCGTCGACAATCCCGCGGCATGGAAGCGCGCGACACAGAGCAAGGTCTTCCGCGAACATTTCAGCTTCTGGGGTGAAGGCCTCACGCGCCCGCCGCGCGGCTACGATCCGCAACACGAATTGATCGAGGATCTGAAACGCAAGAACTTCGCTGCCGGCGAACAGTTCAGCGAAGCCCTCGCCTGCTCCGGCGAATTGCTGCCCACGGCCGTCGCCACGTTCAAGCGACTATCACCGCTGATCGATTATCTGTGCGCGGGGTTGGACCTTGAGTTTTGAGCGCGGCTCCGAATTACGCCGCCTCAGCAGGAGTGACCTCAGCTTCAATGCGATCGCCCTTGCGCTTGGTTTCCTCCGCCAAGTCGTAGGCGGTTTGCAGATTCAACCAGAAGCGCGGGCTGTTGCCGAAGTAACGGCCCAGCCGCAGCGCGGTGTCCGGCGAAATGCCGCGCTTGGCGTTGAGGATGTCGGTGATGCGACCGGAAGGCAGGCGCAACGACAGCGCGAGGCGATTCGCCGACAATTCTCGGGCATTGAGTTCGCGCTTCAGGATTCGGCCGGGATGTACAGCGATCATATTCGCACCTCAATGGTAATCCACGATTTCCACATCCCAGGCGTCGCCATCAGCGAAGCGAAAGCAGACGCGCCACGGGCCGTTGATCGTCATGGCCCATTGTCCCTTGCGATTGCCACCAAGCTTGTGCAAGCCGACCGATTTCAATGGACTCAAGTCGCTCAGAGTGGAAGCGGCATCCAGCGTGGCCAGTACTTCCAGGGCGGCGTCCTTGTCCAGTCCGGTGAATCTGGACTTGCCTTCCTCGGCGAGTCTGCGAGTCGCGCTGGTGGCCCATGACTTGATCACGTACTAACCGTACTACGCTGCACGTAGTATGTCAAACGCAGTATCGATGCAAGCCGTCATCGAGGGGCCTAGACTTCACGCATCCGCAAACGCGAACGCCAGCACGTCGCGGATATCGTCGCTGTCCGTCATCGCCATCAGCAGGCGCTCGATGCCGAGCGCCACGCCGGCACAGTCCGGTAAACCGCGATGGAGTGCGGCGAGGAAATTTTCATCCATCGGCAATTCTGCCAAACCGCGTTCGCGGCGACGCGCGTTGTCGCGCTCGAAACGCGCACGCTGCTCCACAGCATCGGTGAGTTCGTAATAGCCGTTCGCCAATTCGTGCGCGCCGACATACAGCTCAAATCGCTCGGCGACCGGTGGATCGTCGTGGCAAATCCGCGCCAGCGCGCATTGGCTCATGGGGTAGTCGTAAACGATAGTGATGCGCTCGCGCGGAAATACCGGCTGGATGCAATGCGTGAGCAACAGATCCAGCCAATCGTCGCGAATGAGTCCTTGCGTATCGATGTGCATATTGCCCAATGCCGCACGCAGCGTGTCCTCACTCGCCACGAACGGGTCGAGGCCAAGCGTCGTCTGGAACAATTCCCGGTAACTGGATTTATGCACATTGGCGCTTTTGCGTACCAGCGCAAGCGCGGTCTGCACCAGGTCCACCGTCTCGTCGATCAGGCGCTTGTGATCCCAACCCACGCGATACCACTCCAGCATCGTGAACTCCGGATTGTGCCGTCGCCCCGCCTCGCCATTTCGAAACACACGGCCGAGTTCGTAGCAATCGCCAATGCCCGCCACGAGCAGGCGCTTCTGCGCGAACTCCGATGACGTGCGCAACCAGCGCTCCGGCGAGCCGGCATCGACGTGGCCTGAAAAACTTGCGCTGAAACTTTCGATATTCGGATCAGTGTTCGCGCCAGCCGCCAGGATCGGCGTCTCGACTTCGAGTACGCGGCGCTCGGCGAAAAATTGACGGATCGACGCGTAGAGGCGCGCGCGCACTTGCAGCGCGGCGCGCAAGGCTTCAGTCGTGCGCACGCAAAAACTCCAGCAAGCGCGCTTCGTCCCATACTTCAACGCCCAGCTCACTGGCTTTGTCGAGCTTGGAACCGGCATCGTTACCAGCGACTACAAAGCTTGTTTTTTTCGATACGCTGCCCGCAACTTTTGCACCGAGCATTTCCAGTTTCTCCTTAGCCGCATCGCGCGAGAGCGAAGTCAATGTGCCGGTAAGTACAGCAGTCTTGCCTGCCAGCGGCCCGCGAGCCTCACGTTGCGGCGCTGACTCCTGCCACGTCACGCCCGCCTTGCGCAGTGCCGTAATCGCTTCGCGGTTGTGCGGCTCGGCGAAAAACACGGCGATATGCGACGCGACGATGGGACCAACGTCGGGCACCTCGGTCAGCACGATTTCGCTCGCCTGCATCAGCGCATCAAGCGAGCCAAAATATCGCGTCAGGGCTTTCGCAGTCGACTCGCCCACGTCGGAAATGCCAAGCGAGTACAGAAACCGTTCCAGCGTCGTGCTTTTACTGTGTTCGATCGCTGTGATGAGATTTTCCGCCCACTTCGTCGCGACCTTACCCGCCTTGATCCCGCTTTTGAGGACGTGAGCCGGCGTCGTGCCGTCGCGCTCAGCGGCGCGACGCTTCATCTCGAGCAGATTATCAAGTGACAATTTATACAAATCCGCAACCGAGTGAACATAGCCGAGTTCGCACAAGTCTTCTATGTAGCGCTCGCCGAGGCCCTCGATATCCATGGCGCGACGCGAAGCAAAATGGAAAACCGCCTGCACGATTTGCGCTGCGCAGGTCAGCCCGCCCGTGCAACGTGCAACAACCTCACCTTCCTCGCGTACGATCGCCGAACCGCAGACTGGACACAGCGCCGGCATCTGCCACGGCTGTGTGTGTTCGGGACGTTGATCGAGCACGACACTGACGACTTCGGGAATCACATCGCCCGCGCGGCGCACGATTACGCTATCGCCGATGCGCACATCGAGCCGTGCGACCTGATCGGCGTTGTGCAGGGTCGCGTTCGTCACGGTGACACCGCCGACGAACACGGGTTTCAATCGCGCCGTAGGCGTCGCCGCGCCGGTGCGGCCGATATTGATGTCGATCGCCTCGATCGTGGTGGTCTGCTCCTGCGCCGGGAACTTGTGCGCGATCGCCCAGCGCGGCGTACGGCCGACGAAGCCGAGTTCACGCTGCGCGGCCAGATCATTGAGCTTGTAGACAACGCCATCAATATCGAATGACAGATTATCGCGCTGCGCGCCGATGCCGCGGTAGTAATCCAGGCAACCCTCGGCGCCACGCGCGATGCCTGCCAATGCGCTGACAGGCAGGCCCCATTCACGAAATTTCGCCAGCATCTCGGAATGCCTGACGGGTGATTCGACACCCTCAATCGCACCCAATGCATACGCATAGAACGCCAGCGGTCGCTTGGCAGTGATGCGTGGATCGAGCTGGCGCAATGAGCCGGCAGCGGCGTTGCGCGGATTGATCAACACCTTGATCTTGCCGTTCGAGGCACGCGCTG